>JABSQK010000660.1 GCA_013215875.1 Lentisphaeria bacterium | reverse complement strand
GAATGAAGGCTTTTCATTAAAAGCAAAAGTTTCAAACTATAAATTAAAGGCCTGGCACCACCGGCAATTAAACTGGCTAAACACCGGTATTCTTGAAATTGAGGATCACATAAGCGGAAACTTTAAATCAGCGGATAGCTATTTGCATTTGCATCCAAATTGCAGAATCGTCTCAAAAGGAAAAGGCGAGTGGATATTTCAAAAAGGAGATCTTGAAATCAGCCTGAAATTTTCCGGTGCAGAGGCCCGAATAGATGAAAGTTACTATTGTCCGGAGTTCTATGAACGGATTAAAAATAAAGTCGTACGCTGGACACTCACGAAAGGGCAAAAGCTCCGCTATACGATTCAAGTGATATAAATTATGCACATACTTTTTTTCTCACATTATTTCCCGCCAGAAGGCAATGCACCAGCTACCAGAGTTCATTCGATGGGACGTCGCTGGATAGAGAAAGGGCATAAAGTCACAGTTATCACCTCCGCTCCAAATGTACCTAATGGTATCGTCTATGATGGCTACAAAAACAAATTATGGCAGTCAGAATACATCGATGGCATCAGGGTTATTCGTATTTGGACATTTCTGGCAGCAAATGCAGGGTCAACAAAACGTATATTAAACTACCTGACCTACATGTTTAGTTCATTATTTTTTAGCTTCTTTGTATCAAAAGTTGATTTGGTCATGTCTACCTCACCACAGTTCTTTTGTGGCTGGGCAGGTCTATTAAGAGCCAAACTAAGCTTCAAGAAAAATATTTTGGAAATTCGCGATATTTGGCCCGAATCAATTGTCGCTGTTGGAGCCATGAAAAATAAGAAATTACTGGCCATTTTTGAATGGCTAGAATTGAAAATGTATAAGTGGTCGACTCACATTGTTACAGTAGGCAATGGCTACAAAGCAAATTTGCTAGCAAAAAAAGTCCCCGATAAAAAAGTGGATGTCATTACAAATGGACTGGATATCGATACGTTTTGTGCAAAAGATAAAAACCAGGATCTACTTAAACGTTATAAGATAGAAGATAAATTTATCATTTCCTATACAGGAACGATTGGTTTAGCTTGTGGCTTAACTGTTGTTATCGAAGCCGCGAACAACTCAAATCACAAACTGATAACTCCACACATTTTCTCATTGTCGGTGATGGGGCCGAACGAAAAAACCTTGAAATGAAAGCAAATGAATTGGATCTGGCAGATTGGATTACATTCACAGGTCGGCAAGATAAGGATATGGTTGTGGACTTGATTGCATCATCAGATGCCTGCCTGGTACATCTGAAGAAATCTGACTTATTTAAAACCGTTATTCCATCTAAAATATTTGAAGCAGCAGGTATGGAAAAACCCATCATAATGGGAGTCGATGGCGATGCTAGAGCGATTGTTGAAAAGGCTGGGGCAGGACTCTTTATGGAACCGGAAAATACTGAGGAATTATTAAAGGCAATAAAAACTCTGAAAGAGGATCCAAAGCTAAGAACTAAAATGGGTACTGATGGAAATTTATATATAAAAAAGCACTTCGATAGGGAAAATCTTGCCGAAAATTACATGAAAATATGCAAAAAAGTCTTAAATTAACAATTTTTTTAAATTTGTTAAAGTTTATTTAAAAAGTTGTAAGTACTTAATATGTCAATAGATACATAATTAACAAAGCTGGAAATACACTGTTTTTACATTATTTCAATCTCGGCTTCATTTTAAGGCTAGCATAAGTGGGTGTTTATTCATATAATCTTATTAAAGAGAACGGAGAAGCTTTTATGAAAAAATTATTACTGCCTTTACTACTTTTATTTTCACTTACTTCATCCGCAATTACTGATGAAGAAATTGTTGCAGAATTCGAGGCGAGTTTGGTTGGTATGGCTGAAGTTGATGCGATGGCAGCATTGAATACTTTTTTAGGGGATAACCCAACACTTGCATGCAATGTAGCTCAGTCGTTTGCTGCAGCTTTTCCTGCATTAGTCGTTCAAGCAGCCACTGCGCTAGCAACTGCAGAACCAACCGAAGCCCCGGAAATCGCTGCTCAGCTTGCTGGGGAAGTTCCCGCACAGGCCGAGAATATTTCTGCAGCGATAATTCTTGTTGTTCCAGCATCTGAGGCGGATATTTTAACCAGTGTAGCGGCCGCAATCATTACACCACCCGCCCCGCCTCCAGTTGGATGTGAACCATCAAGTCCAGATGGTGGGTAATACAATAGTAAATTTAGCGCTCAACTAAATTGTAATTTATTTATTGCGATAGTATCTTATAACACAACAATTTCTAATTTATAAGAATTCAGGGTTATCTTGTTTAAAAAAAGCCTTTTTTTATTCGGCATTATCGTTTCTTCATTATTCGCACAATCGATTGTCAGGGAACGTCCCATAAAACAAAAAGTTGATATCAATTCATATGATATCAAAATGGGGGACTTTTATCTCGATTTTGCCTTCAGAACAGATATTGGCTACGATGATAATACATCGATGTCCAGAACTGAAGACGGAAGACAGGAAGGTGCTTTCAGTCGCAATGGGCTGAATTTTGCTATATATGCACCCATAAACGAAGAATTTTCCATTGATGCACAATTCTATGCGGGCTACCTGTCTTATCTGTCTGGTGATGGAAATGATGATTCCTATGAATTGAAGATAACAAGTGGCGACACATTAGCTATAGATTGGGAAATTACCGAAACCACTAAGATAAGTCTTGTTGACCAGGCAGTGATACGATCACAAGATATTGATATAGCCCGTGAAAATAAAAGCCTGGATGATTTGGAATTACTGACAAATGATATTTTCATGCAGCTTTATACGTTTGATAATAATGCGAATGAAATGGGTGTCAGGGTTGGGCGTAGAGACACAATATCTTTGAATGATTCTAATAAGCGATTGGAACTAGTAGAGAGCTATGCCGGAACCAAGTATTTATTTAAGCTTTCAGATCGTATTTCCCTTGGCCCTTATTATGACTACAGGGACTATCAGTGGAGTGAAAAGGTTAATAATGATGCAGACGAGTACCGAACGGGTGTAGAAGGACAATTCAAACTAAGCCCGAGATCTATTCTAACTGTGGGGCTAGGTTTGCAAAAATTGAAATTTGATACGTCGAATTCACCACTAATTGACGATGAAGATGAAGAGCTAGAAGGAAATTTGTTATATTACAAAGTTGAAAATCCTAAATTTAATCATTATATCTTCGCGCGATTTAATCGTCGTGTATCGACCTTATCAACAGTTAATTTTACAGATGACCTGCTCACTTCTTATAATGCGACATACTTGCCATCTGCTGATACAAAAATGGTTTTAGACATAACATACATTGATTCGGAAGACCAGGTACCAAATGGTGAGGAATATGCTGTGTTTCGTTCAACACTCTCTTACAATAAACAAATGAGTGAAAATCTTGAATTTAATGCTTCATTTATATATACTGAAAGGAATTCAGACATAGCTGATTCTGATTATGATCGAACTCAATTTGAATTCGGCTTTGTATTTGACTTATAGGATATAAGGTAAATAAATGTATACACAGCTTGAAATAAGAGTAAAAATAAATGAATAAAATATCGATAGTCTATTTATGTCTTATTTGCAGTATGCTTGCTGAGACCAGGAAAGATAAGATAATTATTTCTCATGGTGATACAGTGAATGTCAGCATGAAGGAAGATCAGGAAGTGAAATTCGAAGGTGAAGTCAGCACAAATGGCTTCGTTACAATTCCTTATCTTGGTGCCATAAAAATCAGTAATTTAACTGAAGAGAAAGCAGAGGTTTTACTAAAAACTGCTTTAGAGAAAGAACTCTACCAGAAAGCAACCTTGTCAGTT
>JABSQK010000066.1 GCA_013215875.1 Lentisphaeria bacterium | reverse complement strand
GCCATTGAGATAAATCCACGTACACGATTCAGATCCGCCAATATGTAAAATGGTCCGGCGCTTACACCAATCCTTCTTTACAGTAAAGTCAGTGCGATAAACCCCTGTTGGATTTTCCTCTGGAACAAAGGGCGGCTTATTCTCAAATGGCATGATGACATTTGTATAGTGCGGCTTGTCGTAACCCTGCATTGTCCAGTTGCCAGGTACATCTATCTTTGCCCACTTGGCATCCTTAAAATTTCCCTTTATCACGGCTTCAGGAATATCTTCAGGCTTTTTGTAAAGTTTGAAATGCCATTTTCCATTGAGCATTTTTAGCAATGGAGACTCTGAGCGCTCAGCTTTTAGGGCTGCTTTATTAGTTGGGTATGGTGTAAGAGTGGCGCGGCTGCGAATACGGTTGAGGTGGGTTAATTCGGGCATTTCCCATGGCTTAATCGGGTACTTGAACAATGACATATAAAATTCCTGTTGGTTTAAATGAATAGAGAAAATAAGATTATGTAATCAAAAAGCAATAGCTAGCCTGGTTAATTGATAAATCTCGTCTCGAAACTATGGTATTCCCTTCAATTTTCAGGAGAAATATGTCGACAATTGTATCAGTAAAAAATGCCTCTGTGTTCATAAAACGAAATCAGGCCTTAGATAATATCAACTGGGATGTCCAGGCAGGAGAGCAATGGTTTATACTCGGGCTTAATGGTTCCGGTAAAAGTACCTTGATGAATCTTGTCATGGGCTACTTGCGTGCCCGCCTCGGCGGCGAAGTAAACGTGCTTGGTTATGAATATGGTAAATGTGTCATGCAGGAAGTACGTCAGCACATTGGCTGGATCAGTGCACACCTTCAGGACTGGACCTATAAGGATTCTAAAGTGATCTATGTGGTTTGTTCCGGGCTCGATTCCACCATTGGCCTCTATCGCGATGTCCGTCCCGAAGAGGAAGATGAAGCAATGGACTTGCTGGAAGAGCTCGGTATTGCAGATCTTTGCGACCGTCAATTTGCCGATTTGTCATCCGGTGAACAAATGAAAGTACTCATTGCACGTATGCGCATCGCTAAACCCGATATCCTTGTTCTAGATGAACCCTGTTCGCATCTCGATATTCAATCACGCGAAGAATTCCTCACGATTATCAGAGAATTGTGCCAACAGGAAAATCCCCCATTGGTCTTGTTTGTTACCCACCGTATCGATGATATCATTCCTGAGCTCAGTCACGGACTTATTCTGAGGGACGGCAAGATAATTGCCAACGGACTTAAGGAAGACATTCTTAATGAGGAAAACATTCAGGATGCCTTTAAGGTCCCTGTGAAGATCCAAGAAAGCGCAGGCCGCTACTGGCCATTTCTCTAAGATAATTAAGACTTAGACTCAGAAAGAACATGTTTGAATTAATGACATGTAAAGTAGAAAAAAGGATTTTTATGAATGCCGATCTTTTAAGAGAGTTTTATTCTAGTATCAGCAGAAATGAAGCGGATAAAGTTAGGGAAATGCTGACTGCTGAACCTGAACTTGCCAACGAAAAAAATGGTGAAGGAATGCCTTTTCTTTACTTGACGTTTAGAAATTCAGATCTTTTTCACCTCCTCCATTCATTTGGAGCGAAGCTGACAGGACTAAGGGGACGCGGAGCATCAACTTTAATCAATCATTGTGTTAGAGCTCATTCACTGGATGTCTTAGAATTTGTGCTTGATTCAGATCCTTCTGAAATAGACATACTTGATGACTATGGCGTATCTCCATTGTTTTACGCCTGTCAATTACGTAAACAGGAAGCCAAGCTTCTTTTACAAAATGCAGGAACAGCACCCTTTTTTGATCCGCATGAAGGCAGAACAGAAGAGGAGCTCGAGTTTTTCTATGAGTTTATAGATAAAATGAAAAACAGAGAATTTGAATATTGCTACTCCGTTTTTGAGACCCAAACTATAAATACTAAATATTTTGGATTTCAGGATTTGATCGAAATTGCATTTAGTGTAGACGATATTAAACTTTTTCAATTATGCTTGAGAGCAGGGTCTGACCCCAATTTCATATCGGTACTTCCAGGAGAAACTAAAAGGCCAATTATTCATCGAGCGATCACTGATGAATCACAATTAAAAATTCTTCTTGAAGCAGGGGCAAATATTGAAACACTGGATGATACTTACGGGTATACTCCGTTGATCGGGGCTTGCGCGGATGGGTTGTCAAAATCCATCAAACTATTATTAGAGAATGATGCAAATATACATGCAATAGATAACCGTGGCTTCTCTCCTTTTAGTCGATATGTAGCCCGTGATAACCCATCTCTTAAAATTATTGAATTGTTATTAACTAAGGGGGCGGACATTAATTTAGTCGAAAATCAAGGTCGAACTCCATTGGATTTATGTAGATCAGAAAAAGCCCGCCAATTTTTAATTGAAAGGGGAGCCTTGAGCGCCAAGTAGGTATTAAATGGACTATAGTGAAGAAAAACACAAGCTACATTTGGCAATTTCGCTACAACCTGACCTACAAACAGTCGAAGCGTTTCTGGATGATTTCCCCGATTGGATCAATGGTGTAAATTCTGCAGGTACCCCTTTTATTTTTATTGCATCAGCATCGACCCCTGAAATATTTGATTTATTTATTTCCAAAGGCTCAAAGCTTACGGGGCACAATTATGCAGGCACTACACTTCTTCATTATCTAATTCGTTATAATTTTGCTTATGGGGTAAAAGCTGTACTTGATATAGATAGGGCAGAACTCAATGAACCCAACAATATGGGCGTAACGCCCCTTCATTATGCTGCGATAGAAGGTAAAGGTGAAATTAAAAACATACTTTTAGAATTTGGAGCAGACGTTGATTTGGATACTTTTGGTCGAGATCTAAATGAGGTTGAAGAATTCTATCAACTTTTAGGTTATGCAAAAAATAATGATACTGAATCATGTATGAAAATGATATCGGGAAAATCTAGAACTAAGACCAAATATATCGATAATGATTATGCGCAAATAAAAGATCTTCTTGAAATTGCAATCCAAAATGAAAATAAGGAGTTGGCACAAATATTTCTCGAATGTGGAAGCGATCCCAATTGGGACATACCGGAGATTGGTCCTGTTCTACTCCTAGCTATAAGCTATCAGTATCTTGATATTTGCGAGATTCTTTTATCTGCGGGAGCCGATATTAACTTGTTAAATGACCAAGGTAGATCCTGTCTTTTATCTGCATGCGAAGAAGGCAAAGCAAAATCAATTAGATTCTTATTAAAAAATGGTGCGAATGTCAAACAACTTGATCTCGAGGGAAATTCAGCATTGATCCTATACCTTAGAAACAATAATCCTTCCAAAAAAACTATCGAATTATTAATGAGACATGGTGCTGACATAAATTCAGTTGATAATCAAGGCCGTTATCCATTAGACCTTTGTGTGTCTCAAAAAGTTAAAGAGTATCTCATTGAACTAGGTGCAAACGGGAAATAGGAAGAGCTCTTAATTAGGTGACTACAATAATTATAGAAAGTTCTTCCCTTGCTGCCTCTTGGAAAATACTTTGATAATCCTTTACGAACTTAATATTGTGATCTTCCATTCTTGAATCTGCTTCATTAAATTGATTGAAAATTGCAGAAAAAGCCTTCACATTTTCAGAATTAATGGAAGTTTCGATTCCATAAATATCCCCCAGTTCCCTATGATCCATTAGTTGATCTTTTCCACTATGTCCCCAAAATATTTTTTCAAACACATCGATTATTTGACCAAGTGATTCTCTTTCTTCTAATATGTTATCAATAGCAGAGCTATAAACATCGATAGATTTGTAGAAGCCTTTATAGCCATCGCTTTCTTTACTTAATTGAACACAATCACTGAAGGGGCCATCATCAAGAATTATATCCCAATCATCATTGTACTCTTCTACAACTTTGGACCATCTTACGCCTATTGGATAGTATGTGACAGACATTTTATCTTCCTCTTTAATATAATGAATATTAAAATTACATGATAGAAGTGTTATTTCAAGACAGATAATACGCTGGAATCATACTCCATTTTCATTGTCTTAGACATAATCGCAAGCTCCTTCACTGGTCAGTGGTGCTAGCCAAGATCTCGCAGAAGCTATCTTAAATTTTGGGGATTGAACGCTTTGCTCGAGCACGAGGCTGCCGCCTTCGACCCGTCTTTACTCGCAAGCTCGCTGCTGTTAAGGCCGACTCCTCTTGCATGCTTTTTTACTTACATCTTAAAGATCTAACGCTTTTACTTCGTAAAGATCTAACGCTTTTACTTCGTAAAGAGCTTGGGATCTAGCGCGTTTCATGCAAAGCATATTTAAACGCTAGGGGATGCTTACATGCTTGTGAGCTTTCAGCTCACAAAGCACTTCTGGCTTTAACCGACGGAGTCGATCATTTTATGCATTATGCCACTTTATTAGCTCTTTCATTGTTCTCAGACATTGAAATTATTTCCTGCTCAATTACTCTGTATTTATGTCTGGTTTATTTATCACATTTGAAGGGCCTGAAGGGGCCGGGAAGTCGACACAGATCCAACTGCTCAAAGCGCATTTGGAATCTGAGGGCCATGATGTGCTTTGTACCCGTGAGCCAGGTGGAACAAAAATCGGTGAAGAGTTGCGTCATTTAGTAAAGCATGTGGAAGGCGATGATGCCCCGTGTGTGGAAAGTGAACTGCTTATCTTTGCAGCTAGCCGGGCACAACTGGTACAAAAACTCATTTTACCCCATTTGGAAAAAGACGGCATTGTCTTATGCGATCGCTTTGCAGATTCGACTACGGCATATCAGGGTTATGCCCGTGGATATGATTTGGAAAAGATTCAAATCCTACATGGAATTGCTACTGCTGGCCGTTGGCCGGATATCACCATATTGATGGATATTACTGCGGAGAAATCCTTTGAACGCCGTGAATCCCGCGGTGGTACAGATCGCTTCGAAGAAGAAGGGCGACAATTCCACGAAGCAGTTCGAGACGGCTTTTTGAAATTGAATGACTTGCACAAGGATCGCTTTCATTTAATCGATGCAGCCGGATCTATTGATGACTTACAAAAGCAAATACGGGGGATTGTCGCAAATGCCCTTAGCTGAGTTTACAGATCGATATGGCACCTTGATATCACACTTAATGAAGGCTGTACATGCTGAGCGCGTTGGCCATAGCTACCTGATATATGGTGACAACATTGAAACCC
The DNA here is from genome assembly GCA_013215875.1 of Lentisphaeria bacterium. GTDB lineage: Bacteria > Verrucomicrobiota > Lentisphaeria > JABSQK01 > JABSQK01 > JABSQK01. The sequence continues at coordinate 1,135 of JABSQK010000066.1, read as the reverse complement.
TGAAGCGCTTTTCAAAGGCCTGGATGCAAGTGAATACCTGTACTGAGATATCTTCTACAAGTTCGGATGCCTGTGGTGCCTGTAAAAATTGCCAAGCAATCGAAACGGATACATATGAATATCTAAAGATTGTGAAGCCGCAATCGAAATCACGACAGATTACTGTGGATCAAATTTATGAGCTTGAGCATTTTCTGCACCTCACCAGTGATGGGCAAAAGAAGATCGCCTGTATTTGGGATGCGGATCGCATGAATATGCAGACACAGAATGCATTTCTTAAAACGCTCGAGGAACCGACCAACAATACACTTATCCTAATGGTGACTGTTTCCCCAGGTGCGATGCTAGCGACCATTCGTTCGCGCTGCCAGCGTATCGCTTTGCTCGATAATTATATCGCGTATCCACTGGGAAATCCTGAAGAATTTTTTCAGACAATTTCTAAAATGAAGAAGGGTGAGGGCATGACAGTAGCTGCGACGATGAGCCAGTATTTGATTAATCACTTGGACACACTCAAGAAATCCATCGATGACGAAGCCAAAGAGCGCTCTAAGGATATGAAGGCACAGGCTCGTGAAATGTCGGTGGAATTGAGCAAGCAGGAGAAGGACGAGGAGATTGCAATGATTGAGTCTGAGTATCGGGCAAAGCGTGAAATGCTGCTCAGTGCGATACACACCTGGTTTTCAATGGAATACATGCGGGCCAATGGGATAGGAAAAGAGCTTTTACCAAATCCGGAAATCTATGACTATACAGGATTTGAAACAGCTCCGGGTGAAATGGACGCACGCTACCAATTACAAAAGGTCGACGACTTTCTAGATTCCTTGAATTACAATGTGGATGAAAAGCTCGCAATCGAAAACTTCTGCCAGGATCTCTGCATAAAAGGCTGAGCCTGACAGCAGTGCGCAGCCTCAACGGTATGAAGTAAAACAGGCGCTATGAGCCTGTTAGCACGCAGCCTGTAAAAAACGCAGCCTAAAGATGCTTACATGCTTGTTCACCTTCGGTTCACCAAGCACTTGGGGCTCATAGCGGCCGAGCTACACATGAAGTACCCTGGGGACGCTGAGCTTGATAAACGTCATGAAGTAAAACAGGCGCTACGAGCCTGTTAAGAACG
>JABSQK010000659.1 GCA_013215875.1 Lentisphaeria bacterium | reverse complement strand
ATCCAACTATCCAACTATCCAACTATCCAACTATCCAACTATCCAATTATGGTACTATATAATATTAATTATCTTCACGGCATGAAAAAATTAGCGTTACATTGGAAAATCTTAATCGCAATGGTTCTTGGGGTTGTTTTCGCAATCCTTTCAATGAAATTTGGATGGAATAAATTCACTGCTGACTGGGTTGATCCATTTGGAAAAATCTTTATCAATGTATTGAAATTAATTGCAGTTCCTCTTGTATTATTTTCTATAATTACGGGTGTTGCTGGCATGGGGGATCCGTCAAAATTAGGTCGGATTGGTGCAAAAACACTTGGGTTGTATTTAGTAACTACAGTAAGTTCCATAGGAATTGGCTTGTTGTTGGTTAATACATTTGCTCCTGGAGTTCAATCAAATGAAAAGTCGCGAGTACATCACAGACTTCAATATGAACTGTGGGCGGAAGAATCTGCAACGAAGATCATCGATGGTCGTCATGAGTTAAAAACGGCTTCCGCAGAACAAATTGCTAAAGCGACAGAAGCATATAGCGGTTCTAAGAACAAGAAGGAATATAAAGCAGCAGCAGAAAAGAGAGATAAAGCTGAAGCGGCAGGTGACACTGGAGCTGCTCCTGGGCCACTTAAAGCACTTGTAGATATGGTTCCAAGCAATATCTTTGTTGCTATGGCGAATGGGCGCTTGATGCTTCAAGTGATTTTCTTTGCCTTATTGTTTGGAATTTCGATGGCTTTTCTACCTAAAGAGAAGACCGGTGCTGTTTTTGACTTTTTTACTGGAATGAATGAGATTTTCATTAAAATGGTCAACATAATTATGAAAGGGGCACCATTTTTTGTCTTCTGTTTAATGGCTGGCGTGCTTGCTAGGTCAGCAGGATCGTTAGATGAACTAATGGATATTTTCATTCGATTATTGGGGTACTCACTATTGGTAGTTGCAGGATTGGGGCTTTTAATGTTTGCTTTTTATCCGTTGCTACTTCGAATTTTCGGAGTGAAAATTGGCTATAAAAAGTTTTTCAATGGAATGAGTCCTGCTCAATTCCTAGCCTTTTCAACGAGTTCAAGCGCTGCAACGTTGCCTGTTACTATTAAATGTGTAAATGAAAACCTTGGTGTTCCAGAAGAATCAACAGATTTTGTTTTGCCAATTGGTGCCACTGTTAATATGGATGGTACATCATTGTATCAGGCCGTTGCCGTGATTTTCTTGGCGCAATACTTTGATGTTGACTTAACGATTGGTCAGCAAATGGGTATAGTTGTTACTGCTACTTTAGCTTCTATTGGAGCGGCAGCTGTTCCAGGGGCTGGACTCATAATGCTAATGATCGTTCTTGAATCAATAGGTTTAAATCCAATGTGGGTTGCAATTATTCTACCTATGGATCGAATTCTAGATATGTGCCGAACTGTGATTAATGTCACTAGTGATGCTACAGTTGCTGCTGTGGTAGCGAAGAGTGAGAAAATGAAGTTTAAGGGCGAGGAATAGCTTTAGTTATCCTACTGAATGTAGCGGAGAGTGAAAAAATGATGTAGGATTAAATCTAGATGCATTGATTTAGTATGGAGGGAAGATGGCGTTGCTTATCCGGCATCTCGCTGCATTACATGCAATAATTAATATTTCGGATTTCCATTTTATGTACAAGAAAAGTAGCAGAAGTTTTCAATTTTCTTGCCTGATATATACATTGTATATACAATTAATCAAATGAGATTCGAAGACGAATTGAAAATTGCAAAATTTCAAGATCCAAAGCACCGTGCCATGGTCAATGTGATTTTCACTTCCTATTGGATGGATGATAAGTTTGGTTCTGTAATAAAGTGCTTTGAGATTTCAGAAGAATAGTACAATGTTCTCAGGATATTATTAGTACAGGAAAAAAGACTATTAACTTGAAGGATATTCAGGAAAGAATGCTTCATAAAACGAGTAATACCACCAGATTGGTTGAGAAGTTTAGGTTTAAAGGGT
>JABSQK010000658.1 GCA_013215875.1 Lentisphaeria bacterium | reverse complement strand
TAAATATGATGTGGTAATGATTACTCATTATACAGTAGGAAGATATTTCCACATTAAAGAACCCTGTAAGGTTCGTCATAAGCTTAACAAAGTAGCTTTTATCTTCCGTATCGAATATCTCCCTAGAATCCGCCCGTTTCCGGGGCAATCGATTCATCACATGGTAAAACGTATCACGAGTATGAATTTTCATCCGCCTCATCCGCATGTTTATCTCCTTTTTCAATAAGATAACAGTTAGTGAGCATTTGTCAATAAAATTACCTGTCCCTTTATATTATTATATTAAGTTTATTTAGCAAGGAATAGCGAATTTTTTTTGTTAGGAGTAGTTGTTGATGCTTAATCAATCCCAATCGATTCCTGTATCATCATATTCATAATCGGACCGGATCTTGCTCGGATCTAAAAAATTATCGAGGTCTAATATTAAGTCATCTGTACAGTAGCGCTTTTGAGGGCTCTTTTTAATCATTCGGGCGATGATTAACTGTAATCTGTCGGGAATACCAGAATCCAGCTTTTTGGGCTCTGGCGGGTATTCATTTTGTACCATATTTGCCATTGTGAATAAATCATCTGCGAGGAATGGGCGCCGACCAAGAATGAGTTCATAGGTCATAATACCGAGAGAAAATACGTCTGACTTGTTCGTGACATTTGCCGAAACAAACCCTTCAGGTGCCAGATATGCTGGCGATCCCATAATATTGGCTATCAGGGTTAATTCAGAGTCAGGCAGCCTGATAATACCAAAATCAGTTAATTTTACAGTCATATCATCATCGATCATCACATTGTCTGGTTTTACATCTCGATGAATAATCCCATGCCCGTGTATATCTTGAATGGCTGAGGCGACTTTAAGGATGATTTCAATCTTTCGATTATAACTCAGACTGGAGCCGATAAATCGCTTGAGGGTACTTCCTTTTACATATTCCATGACGATATAGGGGATACCATCCCCTGAAAATCCAAACTCGTGTAATTGCACAATATTGGGATGGCTAATTTGAGATAGAAAATCTGCTTCCCGCATAAAGCGCGATTTTAACTCTTCCTGCCTGCTATCTGCAAGATTGGCAAATTTGAATAATTTCAGGGCATACTCTGCATCATTTTTTATTGCTAAAAATACGATGCCGCTGGTTCCTTCCCCAAGGACTTTTTTAATTTTATAATCACCCAGCATCTTAAGTTCATGGAAAAGCGCGACAACTTCGTCTTCATCCCCTGTCTTTGTTGTAAGGGCCTTTTCAACCATGTCTTTAAATTGGAGAATATCGAATGGTTTGGTCAGGAAATCCACCGCACCGCCCTTCATGCAATCCACGGCTGCTTCTACAGTGGGTTTTCCAGTAATAATCAGTACCGGAGTGCTAGGATGCAGCTCGTTTATTTCATTTAATAAATCCACACCTGTTTTACCAGGCATCATCAGGTCAGAAACGATGAGATCTACTTTTTGAGCGTTTACTATCTCAAGCGCATCTTCTGCATTTTCAGCTTCAATTATATCAAGGTTACAATCACTCAGCACTTCTCTAAGAAGCATGCGTACTGCAGATTCATCATCAACCAGCAAAACCTTTTTCTTAGTAACCGGGCGAGTATCATTTACTTTTTCTGCCGTTACAAGATTACTCATAATTAATTTTTATTGCCACCAGCGTTAGTTATGACTCTTTTATCGACAAAAATGGTGCTCGCTTTAGCTCGAAATCCTAACAAGTGAGTCTAAATTAACATATACTGAGTGAATACTCATAAGGGGAATAGTGGTCGATTTTTAAACAGGAAGCTTTGTTTACTATATTATGCTTGTTCAGGCAAAGTAGATAAAATTTCGTCAACGACCTTATCTGTCTCTATACCTTCTGCTTCACCCTCAAAATTGAGCAATGTGCGGTGGCGCAGGGCAGCTTGTGATGCTTTGCGAATATCCTCAAAGTCAACTTGTAAGCGGCCGTCAATTGCGGCATATATTTTACCTGCATTTATGAGTGCTTGAGCACCACGAGGACTGCTTCCATAACGAACATACTGATTTACTAGCGGCGTTGCATATTCACCGTCTGGATGCGTTGCCAGAATGATGCGTACACAATAATCTTTTACATTTTCAGCACAGTGAATCTCTTTGATAAACTCTTTAAACTCGTTCACTTTTTCAGCATTAATTACCGGCTCACTTTCTACACGAACTGATGAGGTTGTGCGGTCGAGGATTTGAATAAGTTCATCTTTATCTGCCATTTTTACAATGAGTTTAAACATAAAGCGATCGAGCTGGGCTTCGGGAAGCGGGTATGTACCATCCATTTCGATTGGGTTTTGAGTTGCCAGGACAAAAAATGGTTGGTCCATTTTATAGGTTTTTGTACCCGAGGTAATCTGACCTTCCATCATCGCTTCAAGCATTGCCGATTGTGTTTTTGGGGTTGCCCGGTTGATTTCATCTGCCAGAACAATTTGTGAATGGAGCGGGCCGGCACGAAATTCAAAGTTACGTTTACCACTTTCATCTTCCATCACCACATCTGTACCGATAATATCAGCTGGCATTAAGTCGGGTGTAAACTGAATACGTGAGAAATTTAATTCACATGCTGCAGCAACGGTTTTTACCAGAACAGTTTTTCCGAGTCCAGGTACCCCTTCTAAAAGTACATGGCCACCTGCAAAGAAACACAACAGAGTACCTTCTATTATATCGCTCTGGCCAACAATGACCTTGCCAATTTCTGCTTCAAGTTTTCTAAATGCGTCGCGAAATTCATCAGCCTGTGATTCTAAAGACATAATAGTACCTTTCTATATGTTGGGATTCTGTGCTTAATCTAAGTGTGAAAGCGCCATTTTGCAAGAGATGCCTCTCACAATGATGGATTTGATTTACAGTACGAAATTTAAGCTTTAGCGGTCTCGCAAACCGCCTCTTCACTCATTTTTTTTTCGGCAGTATTTTTATTCAGAAAATTTGCCACAATCTTAAATACATTTTCTGAGCCTTCATCTTGAACGATGATATGGTTATCGGCCTCAACAGATATTATCGTCTTGTCCTCTGTGCCAAGCTTTTCAAAAATAAGCTTCGAACTATGCGGATTTACAGTCGGATCATTGTCGCTATGCAAGATCATTACCCGTGATTTTATTTTTTCAATATTGTCTTCACAAAATTCCATGAGTTGGTCCAATTGATCCAGGCCATTGAGATAAATCCGTGTGTAATTCACAAACGGGTTTTCTGATTCCTGGTCAATGTATTCAAGTTTAGCAAAATCCATATGCAATTTACCTGCAAATTTATTCCACATATTCACCGCGGGTGCCATGGATGCGTGAATATCCCTCATCGACAATGGCGGGTTAATAGCAAAAACTGTTTTTATTTCCTGATGCATGGATGCAAGTGCCAGGGCAATTGTTCCACCGGTTGAGAAGCCACCAAAAGTAACATCATCGCAATGTTGTCGCAAGATATTGTAGCCCCGGCGGTAGGCATTCATCCAGTCTTTATACGTGATAGTTTGTAAATCTTCCGGCGCCGTGCCATGCCCTGGTAGACGTATGCCATATACCCAGTAGCCCTGGGCGTTTAATGATTCTGCCAACTTACGAATTTCAATTGGCGCCGAAAGAAAACCGTGCGATAAAACCACCCCTTTAGTGCCTGTTCCCTTTAGAATAAAGGGTTTTACGTGATCCGGGATGAACTCAGATGAATGGTATTTGTGATAGTC
>JABSQK010000657.1 GCA_013215875.1 Lentisphaeria bacterium | reverse complement strand
GTACAACAAGCACCTGTACAACAACAAGCACCTGTACAACAACAAGCACCTGTACAACAGCAAGCACCTGTACAACAACAAGCGCCAGTACAACAGCAGGCACCTGCACAACAGCAAGCGCCAGCAGAAAACGATGTTGCTGTAAGTAGTACAGCTATACCTGAGCTTGAATTACCAGCAACCAGTATTTTAAATCTATCTACAGATGTAGCATTCGACCTTCCGGATTTTGAATCTATCATCTCTCTGTCAGACTCTCAAGCACAGGAATTCATGGTGCAACTTTTAATGACAGCAGGCAGTCAGGGCTGCAGCGATGTACATATCTCTGCTACCGCGCGTCCCTTTTTCCGGATAGACAAAAAAATAAAATATATTTCCGAACATATCATCACAGAAGAAGAATCTCTCAAGCTGAATACATGTCTGCTGAATGCAGAACAGAAAAATTACCTTGAAGTGATACAGGATTATGATTATGCCCTGGCCTTTGATGCCAACAACCGCTACCGCGTAAATCTCATGATTCAAAAAGAAGGTGTAGCTGGTACGTATCGTATCGTCCCAAACAAACTCAAAACCCTGGAAGAACTCGGCTTCCGCAATGCGGAAAATATCAAGAAAATGCTGGCCTATCACAATGGTTTAATTCTTGTAACCGGGCCGGTAGGTTCAGGTAAAACAACCACACTTGCAGCACTTGTGAATGTCATGAATGAAACTCGCCGTGATCATATAATTACGGTGGAAAACCCTATTGAAGTGGTGCAACATTCAATTAAGTGCAATGTTACCCAGCGTGAAGTCGGTACACATACAATGTCCTTTGCAAATGCACTAAAAGGCTCACTTCGTGAAGATCCAGATATTATTGTTATTGGTGAACTGCGCGACCTTGAAACCATTGAAATGGCCATTACCGCATCCGAAACCGGCCATCTCGTTATCGGCACATTGCATACCTCGGATGCAGCCACAACCCTGAACCGTTTGCTCGATGTATTTCCTCCCTCACAACAACCACAGATCCGTGCCATGGTTTCGGAAAGTTTGAAAGGTATTATATGTCAGCGTCTACTGCCATCGGTTGATGGCGGAGTCGTTCTTGCATGTGAATTACTGCTCAATACCTTGGCTGTGGGAAATTTGATTAGAGAAGGAAGAATGCATGCCCTCAAGGCAATCCTTGAAACGGGCATGAAACAAGGGCAATGCATGATGGACCACTCGGTTGTTAAACTCTGGGAAGAACAATTAATCTCCAGTGAAGTTGCCTTGGAAAATATACACGATAAGACCTGCGAAAATCGCGTTAAAGCTGGCAATCAGGGAGCAGAATCGACGATCGATTCCTCTGTGGATGGCAAAAAGAAAAAATGGGGTTTATTCTAAATGGCAGCAATTGATAAATATTTAGAAGAGATGATGAAAAAAGGTGGCTCCGACCTGCATTTAACCGTGGGTATACCACCAAAGATACGTAATAGCGGCGAACTCGAATTACTTGATGCACCCAATATAACACCTGAGTTTATGGAAGAACTTCTTCATGATATCTGCCCGGAAAAACGCTGGCTGCAATACCTCGAACGAAGGGACCTCGATTTTGCCTATGAAATTCCTGGCCTGGCGCGCTTTCGTTCAAATTATCTCTACAATCATTGGGGACAGGCAGCAGTATTTAGACAGATCCCTTCAGAAATCTTAACATTCGATGACCTTAATTTACCGGAAACTCTTAAGAAATTTTGCCATCTGACCGAGGGACTGGTATTTGTTACAGGACCAACAGGTTCAGGTAAATCCACAACACTCGCAGCAATGATTGATTATATCAATGACACATTCCACAAACATATAATTACGATTGAAGACCCGGTGGAATTTGTCCATCGTAACAAGAACTGTGTGATAGTCCATCGCGAGATTGGTGAACACAGCCATTCCTTTGGCGCTGCCCTCACAGGTGCGATGCGAGCCGACCCGGACATTGTACTGGTAGGCGAAATGCGCGACCTGGAAACAATTAAACTTGCCTTAAGTTGTGCGTCCATGGGCATGCTGGTTTTTGGCACACTGCATACCAACAATGCACCAAAAACAATCGACCGTGTGATTGATGCTTTTCCAGCCGAAGAGCAACCACAAATCCGCACCATGCTGGCAGATTGTCTCTATGGCGTCGTATCACAGTTACTCTGTCGCAAAGTAGGCGGCGGTCGGGTTGCTGTACATGAGATACTTATGAAACATGACGCACTGCCAAATGTCATACGTGAAGGACAGATTTCCAGTATCCGCAGTCTCATAGAAGGTAGTCGTGCTGAAGGCATGTGTTCCATGGATGGAACTCTGCGATTGCGCTATGAAGACGGCAGCATATCCGCAATGGAAGCCTACATGAAAGCAGCAGATAAGAAAATGTTTCTCGATCTGCTGGAAGAGCTTGACCAGGACGATATTCTGGAATAAAATTCTGCTTATTACTTCAAGCGAACTTTTCCTCTGCAAAACTGTCAAAGAACTAAACCCGTCATAAGAAGGAATATGTGTCAGATAAACCAATAACAGATCGCATCATTAAGGCCAGTGCAGTTATAGCCCTGGCCCATCTCATTTTAAAAATGGCTGGCTTAATACAGGCAAAAGCCGGCGCCCATTATATGAGCACATCCGAATACGAAGCGATTTTAGTCGTGGCATTCGATGGGGTAATACTCGCTCTATTCTTTATTGGTGAAGAAGTCATTGGCCCCAGCTTTCTACCGGTATTCCTCAAAGAGAAAGATGATAAGGGCGAAGATGCCGCCTGGCTCTTTACCAGCATTTTTGTCTCTATACAATTTATCATACTCATAGTGGTCGTAAGTATCCTCATGCTATTTCCGGATTTCATTATCAGTGTTTTAACGAAATGGAGCCCGGAGGAAAACCCCAACCGCTACCCATTGCTGAAAGAAAGTATTGTCTGGCTTGCTCCATCACTCATATGTTTATCCCTCGGATCCACAACATACATGCTGCTCAATGGCTATAAAAAGTTCTTTCTCGCAGCCATTGGTGACGCCGCATGGAAATTTTGCGTTGTCATCGCACTCGTAGTAGGCATAGGCATATTTAATTATGACTATAAAGCAATTCTATTCGGCCTGCTCATTGGCAGTCTGGCAAAGCTCATTACACACCTATTTGGTTTGTTAAGTCATTTAACAAGATTTAGAGTGAGTTTCAATTGGAACAATCCGGCTATGAAAACTGTACTGTTGCTTATTTTACCTCTACTGGCAGGGATTCTTTTTGCAAAATTTCGTGATATTTTCAATAATGTATATGTCCTTTCTGGGATTAGTTCCAGCGTTAAAGGTGGAAGTGAAGGTCTTATGCAAGCGAATAATCTTGGCAAAAAACTTTTCGATGGCATCAATGCAATTGTGCCTTATGCCATTCATATCGCCTTATTGCCCTTCTTTTGCGAACTGGTAGACCAAAAGGATACTAGAAAGCTAGGCGAACTGATTAGTAAATGCATTCG
>JABSQK010000656.1 GCA_013215875.1 Lentisphaeria bacterium | reverse complement strand
TCGCTCTGCTTTATTAAATGTATCGGGTTTTACTATTTTGAGTTTATTGAGCAGTTGCTTAAGAATGATATGGTCAGGGAACTCACTATTCAAACTAGATAAATCAACAGCAATTTCATCCCATAAAATAGTCTCACTCTTTGTCGACGTATTAAAATTTTTCACCTCATCTAGAAGCGCTTCATAATTTTCTATGCCAGTTAATTCATCGTTGTCATCACGGGCATTATCTAGAATTGCCGTAATCACATCTATCCCGCGAAGCAGAATTGTGATTAAATCCGGACTGATGGGTAATTTGTCTTTGCGTATATCATCGAGCAAATTTTCCAGAACATGGGCAAAGTCTTTTAATTTATTATAGCCAAAGAAGCTTGAATTACCTTTTATGGAATGAATTGGACGAAAAATATCTTCGATGAGTTCCTTATCATTTGGATTAGTCTCCATGCGAACGATATCGGTACCGATATGGGACAGCATATCCGTGGATTCGTCAATAAACTCAAATTTTAATACTTGATTAATATCCATTAGTCATCTTTTAATAAATTATTTGGCGCACTTTCTAAGGTAAAAAAAAAGCAAGTGCGGATTATCTGCCTTAGAAATTTTTCCGTGGAATAAAAGCAGTCACTTTATCGACATAGCTTGTCGCGCATAAACATTCCCTTTACAGGAATGTCTAATAATCTCTTTAAAATAGAAGCGGTTCTTCATCTATATCCCTTTCTTGAAGAAATGGCGCAATATTGGTGCCATATCTTTCAGGCACAAGAACCTGATAGTTCAGGATCACTAGATAGAGCATGGTTCTGTAATTAGACTTAGATCTTCTATGTTCTGAACCCTGCTCATTGACCAGATATTTATTAAAAGGCTTCTTCCCATTTTCCCTCTTTTTATCTAAAGAACCATTTATAACAGTCAATTTAAGCTAATAACACATTCATTATCTCATATTTTTAGGTTCAAAGAATCAAAAAATCTAGGCTGAGATATTTTTTTCTCACATTCTGGGATGTTGGCATGGGGCTTGCGTTTAGCATCCTGAATTATGCCCAGGTGTTGGCAGTTTTCTAAAACTAAAATGCTTATTGAAAATCCAAGTTGATAAGCGAAATGAATATGGGAGTTTGAGATGAAAATCAAACGTGGTTTATTTAGTATGTTCGCAGCCCTACTGCTGGTGAATGCAGCATACGCCAACCCTAAGACAGATAGGGCAATCAAGAAACTAAAAGCACAAATGGAAAAGCTGCAGAAATCGGACATTCGCCTGGACTATGCCTACGTGAAATATATTTTTGCTGATTATAGTATATCTCTGGGGCAACATAAAAACCCCTTCCTCACATCGAGTATCTTCTGGGTAGATGATTTGAAGCCCACAGGTTTTTCATTTCAACGTTCGAAAGACGGATCATTCTTCAATGGTGCGTATGTCCTTGAAACTCAGTCGGACGGCCTGGATGAGGATACGGCAAATCTGATTGAAGTGCAAATTGGTAAAACGGATAAGGATTTGACCTATGCACTCGGCTTTCAGCATTTTGATACCACTTCTCTGAATGCAATCTCAAGTCCTATTTCCTCTAATTTCAGCTTCGATATCGTAAATTCCTATGCCTCTTACCTTACCAAAATAAGTGATCATGATGTGAAATTATGGAAATACGTGAAAATACAAAATGCAACATCATCTTTTTTTATCAGCGACCTATATCGACGCTGAAGAAATAGAAGGTGATGATAAAGCGTCACAGCGAATAGTTGAGGCTTCCTGGAACTTCTAAAAAATTAAGATGGTAGGTTTGCAAAGGCCGATGTATGTGATGATGCACCGGCCTTTGTGTTGTCCTGTTTTTCAGCCCCTTTTTTTAATTCAATAGTGGCATTATTCATGCGCCAATTAACTAAATTAATGAACAGGAATAATGATGATAAAATACCCGGATCCAATTGATGACATAAGTTATGCTCACATAACTAAGTTGGTCTATAGGTTAAGTGGTATTGCCCTGGGGAATTCCAAAAAAACGCTTGTTACTTCCCGTTTATCTAACCGGATCTCTGAACTAGAACTCGGATCATTTGAGAACTATTGCAGGTATATTGATGCGCATGGCAGTGAGATACAAAAGCTAATTGATTTGATATCCACAAACGTGACCCATTTCTTCCGGGAGAAAGAACATTTTGGCATAATTACCAGCCGTTTACTGGCCTTGCATAAAAGAGGTCAGAGAAAATTTCGCCTTTGGTCGGCCGCATCATCTACTGGCGAGGAGCCCTATTCCTTAATGATTGAAATACTTGAAGCATTTCATCAAAATAGTTTAATTATTGGCGATCTTAAAATCCTTGCGACGGATATATCGACCAATGTATCGGCCGTATGTAAAAAGGGAATTTATGAAAAAGAAAAACTTCAGAATATCAGCAGGAAAATTGTTGCCAAATATTTTACTGCGATTGATTCGAATAACTTTAGAGTTAAACCGGAATTGCAGGAATATATAAGCTTTAAGCAGGTCAATCTGACCAACCAGCCGTACCCGTTGAAAGGACCATTGGATATTATCATGTGCCGAAATGTTATGATCTATTTCGATGAAGCAACGAAAGCCAATATCGTTTATGAATTTGAACGATTAATGAGTTCGACCGGTTTGCTGGTGATTGGCCAGTCAGAATCAATTAGTGGTATACAGTCGCATTTAAAAGTATTCAAACCCTCAGTTTATCAAAAACAATGATTCATAAAAAAATAAAAGTTCTTGTGGTCGATGATTCTGCTCTGGTGCGAAAGGTGCTGGTAAAATAATTATTGAATGAAAAGTCGATAGAAGTGATCGGTACTGCCCCGGATCCGTATATTGCCAGGGAAATGATTTTGAAAGAGAAACCGGATGTGCTCACTCTGGATATTGAAATGCCAAGAATGGATGGCCTCACCTTTTTAAAAAAACTTATGAAGAGTATGCCTATACCGACAATCATTTTATCGTCTTTAACTCCGAAAGGAAGTGGCATGGCTCTTGATGCCTTGGAATCCGGTGCTGTGGATGTTATTTGTAAGCCTGGAGAAGCTTATTCAGTAGGGTCAATGACTGCAGAATTGATTGAAAAAATAAAAGCGGCCTCTGTTTCCCGGGTAATCAAAAAAACGAATTCTGCTTCGATTTCACCTGCAAAAGCCTTAACAAAAACAACGAATAAGATAATTGCAATTGGCGCATCAACAGGTGGTACAGATGCCATCCATACTTTTCTCAAAGCAATGCCAATCAATTCACCAGGCATTATTATTATACAACACATGCCTGAAACATTTACTCATTTATTTGCCGAGCGACTAAATAGTAATTGCACAATTGCCGTAAAAGAAGCCGTACATGGCGATATTCTTAAAAATGGGCAAGCGCTTATCGCACCTGGAAGTTCACACATCATGGTTGCGCGAAGTGGTAGTCGATACATTGTCTCCTTAAAAGACGGTCCACTTGTCAGCGGCCACAGGCCCTCTGTAAATGTGCTATTCAAATCCGTTGCTAAAAGTGCAGGAAGTAATGCTATAGGCATCATTATGACCGGCATGGGAAGTGATGGTGCACAAGGATTGTTAAAAATGAAAGAAGCAGGCGCACAGACAATTGCTCAAAACGAAAACTCCTGTGTTGTATTTGGTATGCCAAAGGAGGCAATCAGCATAAATGCTGTAGATCATATCTGCGCCTTAAGGAATATTGCCGGGAAGACCTTTCAGCTTATTCGTGACTAAGGTACGAGTTCAATAACTGGCATAATTTCTGCGTTAAATTAAGTCTTAACCAAGAGGGTTTTGTAATCTAATGAAAAATCGAAAAGTCTTTCTTTTGCCAGGTGAATTAACATTTCAGCGATTACCCACTGAGGTAACGACTATTCTTGGCTCCTGTGTTGCTGTTTGTATCTATGACAAGAAAAAACACTGGGGCGGAATGAATCATTATATGCTCGCAAGTGCCGACGCCAGACATTCCATGGAACAAAATAAAATGGGTGTATTCGCGATAAATAATTTATTGAAAATTGCTCAAAAATCAGGCTGTTCATTCAGTGATTTAGAAGCCAGCATTTATGGCGGTGCTAAAGTGCTCAAGAGTCAAGGCAATACTATTCAATCAGATATTGGCGGACAAAATATTTTAATCGCGAAAGATATTTTGGCCAAACACAATATCCAAATTATGAGGAATGAAACAGGTGGGCAGGCAGGCAGGCGTATTTGTATGAATACCCATACAAATGAAATAAAGCATGAAGTATTTGACAAGGATAAAACGAAAGCAAAACATGATAAACTACAAGACCTAAATGCTAAGAATAAGATAAAGGTGCTGATTGTCGATGATTCACAAGTCGTTAGAAATCTAATCAATGAGGCCATTTGCACGGATCCAAGCATTGAAGTGACTGGTATGGCAGCCAACCCCTATGAAACGAGAGAATTAATTGCCAAAGATCTACCAGATGTAATTTGTCTGGATATCATCATGCCCAAGATGGATGGCTGTACCTTTTTGAAAAAGATTATGAAATACAAACCAATTCCAACGATTATCATATCAACCATTGCTCAGGAAGGCAGTGAAATGTACAATAAAGTACTTGCTGCTGGTGCAGTTGGTGTACTTGATAAGGAAAAGTTGGAAATCTACAAGGGTATTTCAAAAGCCAGCAGTGTGATTATTCCTCAGATAAAACGCGCCTCCAAGAAAGTTTTTTAATGAGTCAGTAACGAACATGGATAAACATTTATTATTTAAATTCAAAGCGCCCATACTGCTTGTGGAAGATGAAAGTATCAATCAACAGGTCGTAACTAATTTGCTCGAAAAGATGGGAGCCAAGGTTGAGCTTGCTGAGAATGGACACATCGCACTTGAGATGATGAAATCAAATGACTACGAACTCATACTCATGGATTATCAAATGCCTCTAATGAATGGCTTAGAGTCGACCAAGCAAATACGTCAATATGAGCGCGGAAAAAACAAACACCGAACAATTATTGCTATGACTGCCCATGCAACCATCGATGTGCATAAAAAATACCTCGAACTTGGTATGGATAACTTCATAAGCAAGCCCATTAAGTTTGTCACTTTATGTCAAAACTTGGCAATCTATTGTGAGCATAAAGAAATTGATCCCCCTAAACGGCCTGTCAAAACAGTACTGACCGATGAAAACGATGCCGTATTTGACTTGCATGCTGCTTTGGAAAGTTGCGATTATTCGATTCCAATGCTGCAAAAGGTCTGCGCTGAATTTATCGAAGCACTTCCAGAAAAGTTCAAAGAGATCGATCAATTAATAGAACGCAAAGAGTTTATTCAGGTTTCGCAAATAGCCCATTCGATTATTGGTGTATCCGGAAACGTCGGGGCTGTGGAGGTTTTTAATAAAGCTCAGCTTTTAGAGAGTTCTATGGAAAGTCCCCGGCCCAATGTAAAAACATTTATAGATATGCTGGATTCATTTCGCAGGTATAAAGAAAGAGTCGATACATTTAACTGGGCTAATTTAACAGACTTACTGAAGAAATAAATCAGGAAAATACGTTCTGGTAAAATGCCAGTTCATGATTTATTGCATCGATGATATTTTCTGCCTGGCGGAAGCCATGGCCTTCTTCTTCGTAGCTCACATACTTACATTCCACGCCTTTCTTCTGCAGCGCATCGAGCATCATTTCTGCTTGATTCGGTGGTACCACGGCATCTTTTAATCCCTGCAAAAACAATACGGGGCAATTTAACTTGTCCACATGATTTATCGGTGACCTTTCTATATACAACTTTTTATCTAGCGGGTACTCGCCAATTAAACCATCGAGATATCGCGCTTCAAATTTATGGGTATCTTCGGCCAGGGCAATTAGATCGCTGACGCCATAGTAACTGACCCCCACACTAAATACATCATGAAATGTAAGAGCGGCAAGTGTCGTAAAGCCCCCTGCACTGCCACCACTAATCGCCATCTTATTGGGATCCACCAGTCCTTTCTCCACCAGATATTGAGCTGCTGCAATACAGTCTTCCACATCCACAATCCCCCATTGCTTATTTAGAGAGTTTCTATAGTCACGTCCATAGCCTGTGCTGCCACCATAGTTTACATCGATAACGGCAAATCCCCGACTCGTCCAAAACTGGGTCTTTAGACTAAAACCACAGGAACTCTGTGCGGTTGGCCCACCATGGCTATTTACGATCAATGGTACCATCGCATCCGTATCATAGTCAGGATTTACTGGCGGGTAATAATAGGCATAGGCATGGCGATGGTCAGCAGATTCAAATTCAATTATTTCGGCCTTGCTGATGTACGTATTTTCGAGAGTGACAGACACAGATTCTTTTATACGTTTCAATTCGTCCGTATCCAGGTCATATAGATAAAGCGCCGATGCACTACATGTTGTTTCTGCAAAGAATGCGACTTTGTTGCCCGCTACCCGGATTTGATCATAAACAACAAAACCTAAATCAATTTCCTTTATGGATTTTGTATTAAGCGAAATTCGGTAGAGTTTCCAGATACTGTCTTGAGAACAGGTCGCAATAATTTCGTTTTCATTGAATCCCCATGTCGACATACCGAAGACCCATTGTGGCAGAGCAAATTCAGCTTCTAAGTCAGTGAGTTGTTCGATTTCTTCATTGCCGGAATTATATGAATAAAAATTCCACCAGTTATTTATGTCGGATACATAAACCAGGGTATCATCATTTATGAATTGCGGCTGAAAGATAGAAGTATCGCCGCCGGCAATGAGCTTGGCATTCGATAAAGTACCCGTATCAAAATCTGCCATCCATAGCTCAGTCACATTCCATGGCATGCTGGGGTGATTCCACTGCAGCCAGGCTATCTTCGTCTGGGCTGGATTTACAGTGACAGATGAATAAAAATCTGCACCGTTGAGTAAACAGATGGTTTCTTCCGTATCGAAATGAATAAAATCGATATAGTTCTGAGTTTCACCTTCGCCAGCCTTCTCGGCAATTAAGATAAGCCCGGTTCTAGTGTGAACTGGCTCGGCATAGCGAACACCATCTTGAGATATGGGTTCTATACTGTCGGATTGTTTGTAAATTTGCTGGTCACTATCATTCGAAAAGCAGATAACAGAATCATTCACAGTAAATGACAGGCCGCCATATTCATGTACACGTGTGCGAGATGAATAGTTTTCGGGAGTCATATCAGTCAAGTTTCCATCGTATTTTACGATAACGGAACGACCTTTTTCAGATGGACGTCCTTCACTAAAATAAAGATCGTTATTATCAAACTGTATATTGCCGAATCGGATCGCGTCTTTCACGAGATCTTCAGCACTAATTGGTGAATTCCAAAATCCGGGTGATGTCATAAATTGGTCCTTTGACTTAAACTCATAACTTAGCCTGAGTAATTGACCGACTTCGTCTCACAACAAGTTGTGTCTTTGTTACACTGCTCATAAAACCATTGAGTACAAGGGCGAATTACTGCAGTATTAGTCACTTGAAGATGACGATGATTTTGAAGTGCCTCGGCACGCCTACATCCATCTTACAGCTCCAAATCACTACTACTATTGCACTTAAGCCCTTTCGTTACGAGATTTATAAATTATTCAGGCTAGCCGTTTTCTCATTTTTGACAATCATTTATTTAGGCAATATTATTGACTTCCCAGTCTCATTTATGTACCTTAAGGCCCATGAAAGAAACATGCGTTAATCTATTCAGAGGCTTTTGCATTGGCCTCGCCAATATCATTCCCGGTGTCAGTGGTGGAACCATGGCACTTATTCTGGGTATATATCAGCGACTGCTCGAAGCAGTGGGAAAAATTAACCTCGAAGCCATAAAATCAATAGTTCCACCCTACCCTGATGGCTTTTCCGATGCATTAAAAAACTTCCTAAAGAAAATCGATTTTTATTTTCTTTGTCCTATTGGCATTGGTGTCGTAGCATCTGTGGTATTACTCGCAGCACTGATCAAACCATTATTGACTGAACATCACGATCCAACATACGGATTTTTCTGGGGATTAATTCTTGCATCGATTATCGTACCAGTGCGTCTATTGACGAAGTTTAAGGGTACTGAACTCACTGCTTTAATTGTTGCAAGCATCCTGACTGTCTATCTCTGCTATGGCATGAGTTCGACTGCGATCGAAAAAGAAACTCGCAAGCTTGAGTTAAAACAGCAAACAACAGAAAGCATAGCAGGTGAAATACGCTCGCCCATTCACTACCTTTATGTAGCGATGAGTGGCGCAATCGCCATTTCGGCCATGGTTCTGCCAGGCATTAGTGGTTCATTTATGCTACTGCTGTTCAATGTGTACTTTGAAATGCTCGATGCGATAAATTCCATTCGCACTGCAATATCCAATGGCGAAATGCCACAGGCTCACGATCTGATTTTCATGACTGTATTTTGCATTGGCATGGGAATTGGCCTGCTAAGCTTCGTACGCTTAATGAATTTTCTAATGAAACGCTGCTATAATCCCACTATGGCTTTTCTTATTGGCTTGATGATAGGATCGCTCTACGGCATATACCCATTCCGCATATCCGAACAAGTCGGCGATAAGCTGGTTTATGGATTACCTGCCTTAGTACCAACAATTGATAAAAACTTTGCTCTAACTGCTGTTGCAGCACTGGCTGGCGCAATTGTTATTATCGGATTTATTATGTACGAAAAACGAAAGGGTATCGATGTTCAGAAAGAATCAGCAAAGACTGATTCTGATATTATCTGATATTGTCAAACAAGGAAACCCAAATGCATTTTCTGGGTTCATTTTATACTGATACTTGATAGCAGGCTATGCCCATTTATTTAATCAGCGTGAGTATTTTATGGCCGGTTTTGCCCAGAGTCTTT
>JABSQK010000655.1 GCA_013215875.1 Lentisphaeria bacterium | reverse complement strand
TTACTATGGCGCTGCAGTGCCTCACGGAGCTGCTTGTTTAGATGGACCCGGGGTTTCGACAATGCCTGGCTGAATTTTGTCAGTGCCTTGGGATCAGCAAGAAAGGCTTTACGCAAGGCCTTCTCCTGCACAGGCGTGAAGGAAAAGCCACCAAGCCGGTAGGGGGTACCCAAAGTTGTGACTAGACATAGAATGCGATCCTTGAGACCTTTGGCTTCCAGAAATGCTTTTAGCGGTTTGACCACATCTTTCTCAAACTCGGGGTGGGGCATCCACAGGGGGTTATCATCCAAGGGCTCCCGCTTGCCGTGGCCCGCATAATCGATCAGGAACAGATTCTCTTTAGGGATCGCACGCAGTTTCATAAAATGCCGTGCTACTGCCAATGAATCCAGTGAATTTTTATTGGCTATCACAAGTATTTCATCTGCTTGAAGCCCGGCTTCTTTGTCCTTGGCATTTCCAGGTATCGCGAGAAGAAGGATGAGTATCATCACAATTAAAGAGTCATAACGGATTCGTTTCACCGGGATAAATTCCTATTCATCGTTTAGTTCCCGATCCATAGAAAATACAATCTCCATCCCTTCGGCCGGAAGCTCTGCCTGAACCGACAGGTGCCGGGCATAGTTGCCGTCGAAGCGATACTGCACAACAATATCTGTTTGTTGGATATCCAAATCCACATGGACCGGGCTTTGAATCGAGAGTATGATACTTTTACCTTCGTTACAAAATCGCACGGCACCGGACGGCAGAATATCAATGCTTCCCATCGTATGGAATCGCCAGGTCGCCTTGCTGCGCGCACCCCGTTCAACACGGTCAGTCAATTGAATGCTGCCGCTCTGCTTATCAAAATGAAAGCGTCGATGGTATGCGGCCGGCTGCGCTGATGGGGGATAGCAGGCTGTCAGATCAATCTCGCCTTCAGCTGTAAGTTCTGACTCTGTCCACTTGGCTTCCTGGGCCACGCGGTCGGCACTGAGCTGTGGCATCCAGACAAATCCATTTCCCCATTGTCCCTGATCGTCAAAAACAACACAATTGCCATGCGCGGTTTCCTTCTTGTATGAGGTACCACCATGGGTGATCACGGGAATTTCGTCAATAGCAATGCTAAAGTGGCCAGCTTCGGGTTTGGCGTGTGAAAGATTGTAGCGAGGTGTTTTCTCAAACACCGAGTAGGGCACCGGGGGTCCCCAGGTACACTGGCTAACAAGTTCATCTTTACCGCTGCCGTTGCGGAAGACAGCAGTACCAGTATCATCGTACGCACGGAATTTGCTGAGTGCCGGCGGCGGGTTGCTAGGGCTCGGGTCAATGTGCAACCACAACAATCCATAAGCGCCAACAATACCTATCTCTTCCCTTATCTGATCGACCCACGCCTGAAGCTCGGGGTCATTCAAACGTTGAGCAAGTAACGCCTGGGAAATCCCGTATTGGCCGATACCGTGATCGCGACAATAGCTACAGACGTTTTTCATAAACGGATGTTCGTAAGGTGATTCGCCGGTGACCCTTCGCAGCATTTCAAAAGCACGCATGGCAAAAAATAATCCATAAGTCAGATCGAGCGGAATTCCGCCACCATCGTTTGCGGCAATTTCGCCCCAGCCCTGCAGGCTGCGCCGTCCCCATGCAAGCCAGGTGGCTGCCATCGGGTCATCGTCCTGGAGGGCTATGCCCGCCGCAACAAGTCCCATGGTCACAGCCGTGCTGTGGTTTTGAAAATAACCCGTCGGCAAGTAGTCCCGCTGCAGCACGAAAAAATCGAAGAGTCGATGAGCCTGCTCAATACATTTATTCTTTATTGCATCAAGGCGGGGATTATTTCCGGATGCCCGTAAGCAATCCAAGGTGCAGCAAAGTGAATAGAGAGTAGAAGCGGCGGCGATGGCATTGTCGCAGCCCATATGGCCGGGCTCGCCCGTCCCCCAACGTGGAAGTGCAATGACCCATTCGGCATAACGTAACGCGGCCTCCCGGTCATCATCATCACCCGCTATTAGATATCGCAAGGCATGTCCAAATGCCCCTTCGCTATGACGGTGCAATCCTTCATGAGGGCTCCACTTGGGCGCATCATCAAGAGTTGCTTCGAGTTCTTTAAGACTCTCTCCATACGACTCCCACTGCTCGGCGTGTGTGCCCTTGATACGCGTTTGCAAAACTGTAAGCTCGTCTGGAAGCTGCAACATGCGTGGATGACAGTTGCGCATCTCATCTGACAGGAGCAGCGGTTCCGACGGCGCTCGTTCATCCGGACGAAGAATCGCCGGGTGAAAACTATCGGCTTGAAGTCCCTTGCTGTCCTTATCAAATTCCCATCTCAGTGTATGTGTACCGGCTTCTGAAATGCAAAAGCCGATGCTGCCGCGGACCCGGTCCATTGCAAGATCATCGATACCCGGCAGATCAAACCAGCAGAGGCCAAGGGCCTTGCCATCGAGATATACGGGCGCAGTTGGAACAACGAAATCATCATTGATATAATCCCAGGGGCCGGTAAGCGGCGCGTCGGGATCATCGGGTGTATTGCCATCTTGAAAACTGCGAAACTGGCATTGGATATAGAGTTTTTCCTTTGGAAAGGCGCCATCTTTTGAAAGCAGATCACAACGGTAGATGCCCGGCTCCACTGAAAATTGGATTTCGATAGCGTTCCCATTACTGCTCATCTCCGATGGCAGGGGGGGCAATGTTTGATGTAACGGATGCTCGGGGTTCAGAAGTGAATCGCTCATATAATTATAGTCCTTTATATCTACTCAAAGACGAGGTCGACAAAGTAGTTGTGGTTGTGCTTATCCATGCTTAGGCCCCATGTACTCTTTATCCTGTCCGATCTGCGATAGATATTGAACATCCAGCTTGTGCCGGGTTTGGCCAGCTTCTTGCGGGATACGGTGAGCTTCTTTAAAGGCAGCGCCATTTCCACCGACCATTGCCCGCCGCCGCGGGCCACCTTAACCTGCCAACCTGAAGCGAAGTCGCCGCTGCGCTTGCCGAGAATAAAATCTTCGCTGCTATTAGAATAGTTCACATCGCAGCGGTCGCCGTCGCTGTTGACCGCGAAGATGACCCGTCCGCCGCCGACGGAGGAGGAGTTGAGTATTAGATCCGTCTGCTCCTTTCCGCGCACTCGGCCAGCCCAGTCGTTGACATTTCTGCGGCTTATATTTTTTTCTACCGCACCTTTTAACGCAGGCGCATCCATGATCATACTGATATAAAGAAATTTATCGTCGTAGAGGAATCGGGCACTTGTCTTCGTTTTACTCGGAATGGCCTGGCCGTACTTAAAGAAGTCTTTCAGTTCGAAGGCTTTCTTCCACGCCGCTTCATCCGGCAGACCATCGATGCTGATTTTTCCCTCGAGCCGGCGGGCTTTGGCAGTTCGCCAGTGTTTCTTAACCAGTAGTACGCTGTCACCAACTCGCACGCGTGTAGCACTCAGCGTCTTCCACTCTTTAAGAAGCTGTTCGTTTGCTTTTGTCTTTGGAAGGTGCTTTTCCAAAGTAGCGAGCAATGTCGGTATGAGCGCCTTTTCTTTGTCGACAAGAACCTTCAGCTCTTTGTAATTCAGCTCGGTTTGGTTTGAGACAAACATGGTGCGGAAGAACCTGGAAGCTTTGCGTCCGGGATTGGCGAACTCCAGGTTTTCGATAAAGGCGAGCATGGCTTTGTAGGCCTTCGGACCAGCAATTTCGCGGATCGCGAGTTTTAAGGCGCGCTTTTCATCATAGGCTTCGGGGTTCCAGTTCCAGTCGCAGCGAGTCATGCGTGAAATACGATCGCTGTTTTCCGAGAAGACCCCGATGAGATGCTTTGTTAATTCCGGTCCGTGTCCATCGCGCGGCAACGCGAAGTAATCGCCAAAGTCACCCTTACCGCTATTGGCGGTAGCTGTACGCAAATAGTTGTCGTAGATGATACCTTTCTCAGTACTCTTGTATGCGGCCATGTATCCCTTGATACCATCTTCGCGTAGATGCATACTGGTGCTCGCGCCGGCCGGTCCGGTCCAGCAGAGGCTCACGTCTTTGGGCAGACCGCCACCAGCCTCGATCATCTTGGAGATACGATTGGGGCGGGTACCGCCATAGACCTGGCTCAGATAAAATAGTCGACAGTCCGGCGAAAATGCTTTGACGCGCTTGTCGAGTTCACGCATGAAGTAACAGATCGCCGGTCCATAGGTCTTGAATCGAGTCGCGGTGTCCTGTTCGGGACAGGGACGGAAATGCTTGGGGAATGCGGCTTGCAGAAGCAGGCGATTAAGTTTCTGTTGCAATTCTTTAGACAGCGTCTTGCGTTGGGCCAGAAGTTTTTTAACGCTTGCTGATAACTTGATTCCCTTGAACTGCTCTTTGCTGTAAAAGCTATTATTTTCGAGAATTTTATTGAGACCAGCCAGCAGGCCATCGCGAGCGCGAGCCGAAAAGTTTTTTCGACTCACTGCATTCCATAGCAGGCCATGGGTTTTCTTATCAAGGGATTTGCTGACCCATTTTGCTGGTTTTTCATCGTCATCCAGAAGCTCCAAATCATCATCATCATCGTTCTCATCACCGGCTGCTTCGACGAGGATTTTACACAAGTCCTCTGCTTTAAGAATGTCCCCTGTTCTTAGGAGAAAGCCGCTATGCAAATCAGCACCGACATCATCAAACTTGATGCAAAAATTACGCACGCCCCGATTGAAGTGTGTCTTAAATTTTTCAGCGAGCTGATCGAGATAGGCTGTACTGCAATCCAGTTTGGCGCCCGGTCCCCAGTATGGAATGTACCAGCCGAAATTTTCCTTGAGGGCTTTATGGTCCTGATGTCCGCCCCAGGAGAAGTTGTCCTTGTATTGCGGCATATATTGTCTAGCCCCTTTGGAACCCCGCGCCGGAAAGCTTGGCCAGTCCATGGTCCAGATTCCATGCAGGTAACGCTTACCTTGCTTTTCAATCAAACACTGGCCCAAAGTCTGAACAGCCCAGAAATCACCTGCCGCTTTATTACCGGAAATGACAACACGGACGCCGCCATCGGCTCCGGGAAGGACAGCAAGTTGATAGCCCTCAGTGCCTGTCACTGCTGCATCCTGCGCTGCTAAAACGCCGTCTGCTTTGGCCAAAAATGCTTTTGTGGCAGGATTGCGGGAAGCGTTGCCGACAAATATAACAGCGCTTTTTGCAGGCGCTGCTTTAAAGTTCGAGGCCGTCAGGAATTTGGCCTTCGGGAAAAGCTTGACCAGATCACGGCGAGTGGCTTTGTGGGGATAGTTGTCTGGCAACACGATGCTAAGCTGATTAAAGGCAAAAAGTCTCTTTGAATAGAGAACCCGCTTGGGTGTTGGCAGAATTGCCAGCTCCAGTCCATCGCCCATGTAGTTCTCCACAATGTCGTAGGCGGAGATACCGCTATCCCAGGCTTTCTGCAGCTTTGCAGGAGCCGCAGTTTTTCCTTCCTGGGCCGTTGCCATGCAGCAGCAGAGAAAAAGGTAAAGGACGGAAAAGAACCTCATGTGATTTGATATTGCTTTGCTATTCAATGTTTTATTTACTCCATATTAAGATATATAAATATTATTATTTTCATAGGACTTTTAATTTTGACTATTAAAGGTCGATCGCTTTGCCTTCTCGAAAAGATTTATCTGCTGCCAAAACTATGCTTAAACTGCTAACCGCATCGCGCATATGGTCGCTCAGATCTATATCATCTAAAATGGCCTTCTTGAAGTAGGCTTGTTCTCGGTCACACAATCCCTGGTGGTCAGGCTCATCCGCTGTGTTAATAAATTCGTCCTCTTTGGTAAAGTTTTGATCACTGTCTAGTTCGGCATGGTGAATTTGTAGACAATTGGTCTTGGTATGGGAGTCAATATCGGATGAATCCCCAAGCTCTTGATCACCTTTTGCTTTTACAATACTCACGCACCCCTTCGGACCTACGATATCCTTTACAAAAAAGGCTTCCTGACTCATCATGGGACCCCATCCCGCCTCATACCAGCCAACAGAGCCATCATCAAATCTCACCTGAAGTTGTCCATAGTTATACTTTCCTGGGGCAAGTTCTTCACTAAGCCTTGCTCCAATAGCATACACTTGAGTTGGCTTTGCACCTGTTGCCTGGCACATAACATCAACATAATGCACACCACAATCAACCATTGGCGAGAGGGAATTCATGAGGTTTTTATGCCAGGTCCAATCGTTTCCAGAGCTTTGTTGGTTAAGGTTCATTCGCATAACCAATGGTTTGCCCAAGGTCTTTGCTACCTTAATAAATTCTATCCATGAAGGGTGATGTCTAAGTATGTAGCCAACAACGAGTTTCTTATTGGCTGCTTTTGCGGCATCGACAACCGCTTGTGCCTTTTCTACGGTTTCGGCAAGGGGCTTTTCAACAAAAACATGGCAGCCAGCGTTAAAAGCTTTTACGGCAAATGACTCATGGGTGTCTGGGTACGTAGCAATACAAACCGCATCTGGTTTGGTCTGGGTGAGAGCTGTGTCGTAATCATCATATTCTGCAACTCCGCCAAGTTCTTCGGCCAATGGTGATCGTCTTGTAGCAGATCGTGCCACGAGCCCTACCACTTCCATATCAGCGAGTCCATGATAGGCCTTGGCATGAGAAGCACCCATATTGCCTACTCCCACAACTAATACACGTATTTTCTTATTCATTATTTTCTCCGAATTGGTTATTTTTTGTCATGAAAAATTTCTCTAGAGTTTAATAAAGCCTTTCAGGGCTTTCGGGTTCTCGGCTACATCGAGTATGCGGCGCACCATCAGGCTCTCGGCCCGCGGAATATTCGGTTTACCGCTTTCAAAGAGGTCGAGCAGGGCCGAAGCCGTATCGAGGAATAGCTCGCTGCTATCCACCTCGATATGCCGCGTCTCAGACTTGGTGGTCACCGTGGCAGCGAAATCGGTCTTGGCCTTGATGTAGACGTTTGCAACTGCGGTTCGATTTCCAGAGAAGTCGATGAGCAGTTGTGACTCTTTGCCAGTTCCACGGCGCATAAGGCGGGTGGCCTTTGCTCCCATGCAACTCACGATCAGCTCTACCGGATGGATTGCGTATTCACCGAAACTTCTGCCCCCGCCCCAAGCGACCATGTGACGCACATTGCTTCGGCCAGCTTCGCACACAAAGGTCTGCACATTGGTATAGCGCAAGGCTGAAGTGGTCTGCATCTTAACTTTGTGTTTGTCAGCGAGCGCAAAGATGCGTTTGGCTGTTTTGAGGTCTGGGGCGAAAGTTTTGTCTACATAGGTTGTTTTTTTGAAGGGGAAGATCGACTGGCAGAGCTTGAGGTGAGTCTCCGTATTACCCGGAGCAAGTACCATAAAAAAATCCACCGCTTCATTTAGGGCTTGCGGAGTATCATAGTACGGGACATCATTGGCTTTTGCCCAGATGCGACTGGGTTTCTCTTCTAATGCCCAGGCGCCCGCGACCTCGAATCCGCGCTTCTTTAGTTCCTCGCGAAAGTGTTTGAGGTAGACTTCGGAGTGGAAATTATCGAGCGAGTAATCCACGTAGCCGATGCGTTTTTGTTTCATAGTGTTTCTCCTAGTTAACTTCTTTTCATGTCTCTCGGTTCCAAGTTTGATGGCCGGTGGCGTGACGTAAAAAATCTGCAATGGCTACGCTCTCCACGGATCCAGCCAGGCTTGTACCAAGTGATGTTCCCGTTTTTAAGCCCTGCAAAAAGTGGCGTGCTTGCGCATAGAATCCTGAGAGTTCAAAGAGCGGCGCACCGGCAATGCCGAGTTCCTCTTCATTAATCAGGCGTGCTAATTTTCCCTCTTCGTAAATACGAATTTCGCCGGAATCCGCCAGTGCAGGAAGTGGCAATCGTGCTTCAAAGGTTTTATCTTCGCAAATTATCTTATACCTTTCCACTGCCCGGCCAGAGACTGGCATTACCGCCATCTGCAGCAGTGGGCCCTTACAAAAGGTACCACTCAAAGCCATGTGCCGGAAGGGTTCCTTACCATCTCTTTGCAGAACATCTACCGAGAAAGCAGCCACATCACCACCTAGGTAGCGCAGAGCATCGATGCCATGAATCAAGGTGGTAGCAAAGTCTGCATCATAACGTGCGGTGCGATAGAATTCACAGAGAATAGCTGTTGGCTCGCTGTCGTGTTCATCCACCATGGCTTTGAGTTTTTGCAGAAGCGGCGAGAAGCGGCGATTGAAGCCGACCGCGTGTGGCAGATCGCCTGCTGCGTCAGCCAGTTGCTGCGTCTCTGTGCTATTCAATCCCGGTGGTTTCTCGGTGAAGACCGGGATCTTTGCTTCTAAAAATGGCAGTACTGTTTTGCTGCAGTGCGTTGGCGGTACCAGCACATAGGCCGCATCCAATTGGCCTGAAGCAATTAATTCTGTATGCGTCATGGTGCCCGGTGTAAGTCCAAACATTTCACTCCAGGCTTGCCGTGTTTCTGCCGAGAGATCACAGGCAATGATTTCCAGTTCGCTGAATTCTTCCTGGCACTTAAGCAGGGAAGGTGTGTGTTGTTGCTGAGAGAATCGTCCCAGTCCGATAAGTCCTAAGCGCATGATAGTATTTTT
>JABSQK010000654.1 GCA_013215875.1 Lentisphaeria bacterium | reverse complement strand
CGGTTTCGATGCAGACTTTATCCGTGAATTGGAAATTTTTGAAAGTTCGAAGGGCCGTTCCTGCAGCATTCATTTTTATAATCCTTTTGCCGAACGCTATATGCTGGATGCAAATTTTCAGCCCGGCAAAGAAATGAAATCGATTACTTGCGATCTTGAAATACTGGCTCTTTTTCTGTGTGCTAAGGATGATCTCCTGCTTTGCCATAAACGCCCTTCCCTGGCCCATTTACATTATTTGAAAGCGGCAGGATTTTGCCTGGCTGAATTTATTGAGATAGAGAAGCCTGCAGAACTAAAGTCGTTAATGAAGCGACGATTCAGTATGTTTAAGCCCTGGGCTTGGAGCAACGATTCAGCACAGATTTTTTCTACACTTTTCAGTCGCCTAAGTTCGAACAGTAAGCAAAGCGAAGCATCTGTTTGGAATGACGAATTAAAGGCTGCAGCATCGAAACTCTGGAGTTTGGAATTTGCAAAAAGTCTTGATTCTAAAGACAACGATTTGATTGATCCAAGTGATCTTGGAATTGCTGCGAATAGTCTCGATGAAATTTTAACGTATATCGAGTCCCATGAGAGTAACAGTTTTTTTATAAAAGCTGAGTATGGGGCATCGGGGCAAAACATGATTCGCATCAAGAATAATACCATAGAGCCGGATCAGGCGGGCTGGATAAATAACATGCTGAAAAATCAGTCACTCATTGTGGAAGCTGAGCTTGAACGGGTTCTGGATTTTTCAGTGCAGTGTGAGATGACTGACAATTTAAAATTAATTGCCTATACACGACTAAAGACAGATCAGCGCGGGCAATATATGGGTTCTATCTGCGGCCGCTTTGCCCATGGACTCGACGAGCAGACTGTACAGTTTATATACAAAGGGCAGCGAAAAGCGTGGCTCATGGATTATTATGAAAGCCAGGTTCTACCACTGCTTGAAATGAAACTATTGAAGATTAAGTATCGGGGGCCATTAGGAATAGATGCATTTATTTATCGTCAGGATGGTCGCTTAAAACTGAAAGCAGTGGTCGAGATTAATTTGCGCTATACCATGGGGCGAGTTGCAGTGGAATTAGGAAAACAAATGAATTCGAAACGAATTGGCATTCTGGAAATTCTTAACAAGAAGCAGTTCAATGGCGATTCAATGCTTGTGGCCACTGAGAAAATCGCCAGGCAATTCCCCCTTGAGATTCATGAAGGGACCGAAAAAATTAATCGTGGCACAGTGCTATTAAATGATCCCTCTCAAGCAGAAAATTTTATCTGTACCTTTAGCATTGGAACAGATTTTTCTGTGGATAGTTTGCCAGTGAGAGATTTTTTCAATCAATAAATTAATAGTATATATAAAGTTACTTTTTCTCTTTTTCTATCTTTTTAAGCAAGCCAATTTTCTCTCTATTATAACTCGTTGCAATAAAATCATTTTTTGGATCGTATACATAAAATCCCATTGAAATTTTTTCGAGATCGTCAGGTAATTCCCCATTTTCATGATAGTAGCCCATAATCCCCAACATACACATAGTCAATTCTTGTAGTCGACGACTACTCGCCCATTTCTTTTTTAAATGCCAAATAGATAATCCACTATTGGAAGATTGCCAATATGTATTTTTTCCATATGCATTTGAAGTAAGGGCAAAGACCAAAAGAGTGTCTGTAGATTCAACACGTTCTGGTATATCAGTGAAAGGAATATACGAATAATGTCTCATAAATTCCTCTGCATAATAAGACTTCAATTGATTCGGCTTGAAATAGACAACTGGCAAGTCTTTTATTTCTTGTGATTGTAAATTATCAATATCATTACAAATCATAAAGTACTCTCCTTGATATGCTTCTATTTCAGCAGTCAGAGAGGGTTGCCGAGTTTGCAGTTCATTAATAAGTTTATTATAAAAATCTTGATTTTCCTTACATCGCCGTGCCAATCGGCTCATACATTCCAAGCCAATTTTTCTAATGGACATGCCCACAAGCCAGTGGATTAATATTCCCTGGCTGTTTTCTACCATGTTAGCAAGATCGAATATCTTTATTGCCTCATGAAATGCATGCTTACTCTTGCCTTCACGTGCCAGTTTTTCTGCTAATATTTCCTGCAAATAAGCAAGTGTTCTGAACTTAATAAGATAAGGCAATCTCTGGTCGCCAGTTAATACGCGCGGAACCTGGCACTGCTTCATTAATAACGCTTTATTAAGAGACTGCATGACTTCTACATTACGATCAAGTAGTTGGTCAAAATCATCTATCCACGGATCCGAAGGAGCGATTTTATAGAAACTATCCCTATCAGCATAGTCAAAATCTGGATTGACTTTATCGAGAATTTGGAAAGCATTTTTTTCTTCAATTATCGTCACATATTTGAAATCCAATGAAGGCTGAGGAATGTCAGGGTCGTAACTAAAGTAAAGCCAGCTTGTAATCATTGCAAAAATACATGCAGCTAAACGCAGCCCCATAAAAAATAATTTCCTTCGCCTGGAAGACGTAACCGGCAGTGATTCATCTACAGGAATTTCAACGTACTCAGCTTCCCACGGATCTTCCTTTGGCTTAAACAAATATTCAGGCAAGAAATAAAATATCAAAGTAATAATACAGGTGAGTAGTGTGCCACATATCATCATATAATCAAAGACGATAAAATCATCATAAATCCAATATTCATTTGACTTCCAAGTCGTATTT
>JABSQK010000653.1 GCA_013215875.1 Lentisphaeria bacterium | reverse complement strand
CTTGTCTTCACTACCGATCAGGTGCCGCACCATGTCGATATGCTTAACAACAATTTTATTGAGGTCGCATAAGGTAGGGGAGTACTCATTTTTCTGGCTCAAATTCATAAGTTTGGCTGTAATATCCCGGGCTCGAACACAGGCAGAAGAGATTTCTTTAATCATATCGGTATTTTCTGAATTGCTGTTGAGTTCGTCAAGCAGATTAATATTCCCTTCAATCACTGTCATAAGGTTATTAAAATCATTTGAAATTATGCTGGCGAGTTGAGCTGCAACCTGCATTTTTTGTTTTTCCCTGAGATCTTCCTCCAAAACCCGTTTTTCAGCCTCATCTTCCTTGATCTCTGTAATGTCCAAGGCAATGCCAATACAGCCGAGAATTTTTTCGTCTTCATCGTAGAGTGGCTCAATAGTATTTTGAAAAATCCGGTCGTTCCATTCGACTACAAAAGTGGATTTTTCGCCATCTAAAGCCTTAATATGAGCGGCAATGGGCTCGTATGTAGGGTCATTTGTATCAAAATACTCATAAAGCGACATGCAGAGTACTTCATCTTTCTTCAAACCAAGGTCATTCAAGGCCCGACCTGTTGATAGTGTGAAGCACAATTCGAGGTCAGTGGTCCAGATTACTGCTGGCACCTGGTCCATCGCTCTGACGTACGACTCTATTTGCTCTGTTTTCAAGTAAAAAACCCCCTCATTGATTTTCTTCCTCAACAACTTCATTTGATGCCCTCTAAGAGGCACCCTGGAACGTTTAGTTGTTAAACTAAATTATATGCATTTTAAAGATATATTGATATACTGCTAATAAGACTCGCCAAAAAATATTTAAAGCCGTAAATTTAATTTTAAAATCAAATAAATTGTACAATATTTCATAATTTTGACCGTTGTATATAAAACAATGTATAAATTTGAATTAAACTGAAGCAGTGTGTATAGTTGTGAAAATGAAGACTTCATCTAAAAAACGAGGCCAGGCAACGACAGAAATGGTTATTTGTCTTGTCGGTATGACGTCTATTATGCTAGCTGTAATGCAAATAGCAGTGATAGGCAAGGATAGCATTACAAATTTGACTGAAGCCCGTGAACAGGCAGATCGGAGGATGCTAAACAATAGTTCAGCCAATGAAGGTGACTATATCCAGGATTGGGGAAATGGGGCCGATGAATTACGCTATACGAACGATGATGAAAAAACTGGAAGTGATAATGATGATTCGATCTCAGCATTTCAAGATCAAATTTCTGTACCCCTGGATCTAGGTTTCCAAATGCAGTCCTGGGGCATGAGCTCAAATGACGAATTTACCCCGCTGATTGATGAAAACTCAAAGCTTGAAGCTGCAAACTTACAAGAAGGTTTCAAATCATCTACCGTAGACGTTGAGCAATTTTTACAAAACACATTGAGAATGGGCTCCGAAATTTACCTTGAGGATAAAGTCTATATGCCGGAGATTGAATTCGAATGAAATTACAAAAGCGCAGCGGCCAGGCTTTAACAGAATTTGCAATACTGATTTGCATGATGTTTTTTGTGGTGATTGCGACTGTCTTTTTTATGTCGATATTTGGCGAATGGCAGTGGCGAATATTTAAATTAATTGGAATGGATTTATAATAATAGATAAAACAAAAAAAGCATAAGAAGGAGTAATGATAATGAAAAAGACAAAAAGAACGAGACGACGTAAGGGACAAACAATTGTTGAGTACATATTGATTATTGCAATTGTTGTCGTAGCAGCAATAGGCTTGCTTGGTATTTTTAGTGATACGGTACGTAGTAAAATTGCCGGTATAACAAATACGATTGACAGTAATGCAGATGCAAGTTCTACAGATGAAAATGCACTTGATATAATGAAAGACCTGGAAGATGAAGGATATTCTCCATCACAATAAAATAGACTTGAGATAAGAGGTTTGCTTTACCGTAAACCTCTTTTTTTTAACATGAAATTTAAACTAAAAAAACAGCGTCGTGGTCAAGCGACAATAGAAACTGTTATTGCAGTGATTATACTCACTCTGATCTTTTTTGGACTTTTTCAACTTATCCAATTATTCGTCGTCCAGTATATCACACAACATTCAGCAAATTTAGCAGCACGCTCGTACACTGTTGGCTTTCATAGTGATATCGTCCGTCGCCGCGCAAAAATAGGACTCATTCCTGCTTCCGGACATATGGAAGGTGGCTTTGATGGCCTTGGTCCAGACTCTTACTCAGATAATTATGGCATGTACGATGTGGAGAAAAAATTAATACCTCTCTATATGGTTTATGAAGATGAGAATTACCAGTATGAGAACTGGGAGTATATGTCAATTGGCGTACCTAGTGGTGAACCCGAAAATGCCACTCTACGTGTGGGTTTTTATGATTACCCTGTCCCCCTGTTAAACAGTGATCCTGACAAAAAAAAGCAGAAGACAAATTTAATGCATTTGATATTTCCTGAGAAACTTAATATCAGCTCAGAAAGTACCATGCACAATCATGCGGAATATTACCTGGAGTAGCTATGCGTTTTCGTTTTAAACATCGCCGTCGTGGCCAAGTCATGTTATATGCAGTGATGATCATGGTGATACTTGTCATGTTTTTGCTCTTTATTTTCGATTTACAAAACTTCATTCGTTTACGTGCTAAAAACCAAAATGGTGTGGATGCCGCAGCTTTGGCCGCAGCGAGCTGGCAGGGCCGCAGCCTGAACATCATTGGCGATATGAATTTAGTGAGGGCATCTACTTTAATGTTGTCTTTTAACAGCAGTAATGGCGACCCTGTGGTTGCCGACGATTTACTAAATAAGATGCAGGTTCGAGTCACATACGTTGGCCCATTGCTTGGCTACCTTGCTTCTCAACAAGCAGCTAAGAATAATGGTATGCGTGTAAACGATGATTTTACCGACCAGTTTTCAGACCATTTAAGAAGCTATATTACTCCAGGCGCAAATGGATCTGGTCTTTATGCACAGTATGAACCATTTCTAAATCAAAATGGGTACAGTTTGAAGGAATATGAAAGTCTATTAAAAGAAGTAAAAAGTGAAGGTATTGCTGCACAAACTGAAAACCCCCGAATTCTTGGCTTTAATGAACAAAAACTGTGTGAACAACTGGGTGCAAAAAACTGTATCTTAATTAATTGTGAATTTTATGAAGCTGTATTATCACGTGACTTTTGCTGGTTTTATGATCGTGGTATAGAAGAATCGGATATCTATAATTTTGAAGATATCGATTTAGACGTAAGTGACCTTTCCAGTGATGCATTCATTGGAAGTGAATTTTTAAGTTTGCATCTAGGTTTGGGGGGCAGTTATAATGATGATATAGACGACTATGTGAGCCGCGAAGGTTTAACAAAACTCGATGATGAAATATTGACCCAGATGTCTTTCATGGTTTACAATGGTAACTGGGAGGTTTCAAATGGAAATGATATTTACAATCAGTATGATGAATTTTTACGGTCGCCTATAAGAGATGAATATAAATACCATGGTGCTGCTGCACGCTTCCAGACTATGTCGAAGCCATCGCTGGTTTCCGGGTCATGGAACTGGGAACATGGCACAGAACTTGAGGATTCAAATGCCAAGATGGGTGATACATTAGCATGGATGAATTCTTCAGACGCAAATCAAAGTGCCAAACGTCTAAAAACTGCAGAGACAAAATTGCAAAGTATGAAATATGATCCAAGTATAGAAAGTACCGCCTCTGCAAAGCCGTTTGGTAAGTTGGATGATAACTCAGCCCCAAATACCATAGGGATTGTTCTGCCCGTATTTGAAACTGTAAAATTAATTCCCTTGAGTTTAATAAAGAAAACGGGCTACTGGGAATGTACAGCAATTTATCAATTTGTAATCAATTATTTTGGCCATCCCAGTTATCCAAATGTACCACAAAGTGTGATTGACAGATACCGTGGTTACGTAAATGCGGTAAATGAATTTCAAGATCAGCAATCAGACTTCCACGTCGCATGGGAAGAATTTAACGATTATGCAACTACCGTCATGGATGGGCCAGATGGCATCAGTAATACAGAAGATGATGGACGTCATCCTTGTGAACCTCCACCTTCCAGCGGCGGCGGCGGTGGCGGCGGTGGCGGTGGCGGTGGTAGCCCTTCAGGTCCACCTTCATTACATTGATCTGTATAAGTTAAATTAGTGAACATGAATCAAAGCAGGATATTTTGAAAAAGTTATTAGTCACATTTTTATTTTGCTACAGTGCCTTTGCTATTGTCTATGATACACGAGAAGGCATTAGTGTGGATACGATTAATCGTATCGTCCGTTCAAAGAATATCCTCTCTGAAAAAATTAAAGTAAATGGCGAATCCGGGAAATTGACAGTGGATGTAAGCGAGTTGCCGATAGATGATATACTTAATTCGCTTTCCAAGATTCTAAAAAATTTCAAGCATGCCAAAAATAGCCGTTCCGTATTGATAAATATACCTGATAAGGGCTTCGTGTACCGTTATTACATAATGTCTGCTGGATTCGAATATAAAACAGTCATTTTTAAGATTCGGGTTCCAGATGCGGCATTTAAGGAGGATCCATCAAAGTATTGGCCCAAAAATCTACCTAAACCCCATGGGAAAATTACCCAGGTGATTGCACTTAAAGATAAGGCCATTTGGGCACTTTATGAAACGGAATCCTATGCAGACCAGGCATTT
>JABSQK010000652.1 GCA_013215875.1 Lentisphaeria bacterium | reverse complement strand
GCAGTTATTTGTAGATGGAATTCTTGGACTACGCTCTGAACTGGCATCGGATAATTCGAAGCTCGATGGTATTATGCAATTGTTAATTTCTCTTCGTAAGGATGCACGCGATAATAAGGACTTTGATACGTCTGATAAAATTCGCGATGGCTTGAATGAACTGGGCATCGAATTAAAAGATGGCCGTAATGGTGGAACGGATTACAGTCTGTAGCTCAATCGGGAATGAAAGATGAAGATTGCTATAATTGGAGCAGGGATCAGTGGACTGGCTAGCGCGTATTATCTCAATAAATTTAAACCAGATGCCGAACTGACTATTTTTGATGCGGAAGAAAAAGCGGGTGGGAAAATTTGCACCATTTCTGAAGATGGTTTTATTTTAGAAAAGGGTCCTGATTCATTTGTGACGAATAAACCCGCCTGCTACCAACTCTGTGAAGATCTGGGCATAACCGATAAACTGCAATCCATAAACAAGCGTCCGGTTTATATACTGAAAGATGGCAAACTTCTACCATATCCCACAGGATTTTTGCTTGGCGGAACAGTTCCTCTGTCAGAAATAATGATGAGCCCGGTCTTTTCCTTGAAGGGAAAGATGCGATTTGCAAAAGAGCCATTTATTCCTGCTAAGGCTGATGACAGTGACGAGAGCCTGGCTGATTTTCTACTTCGCCGACTGGGGCCAGAGGCGGTTGACTATATCGGCGATCCTTTGCTTGCGTCTATTTATGGGGCGAATGTTCATAGCCTTAGTGTGAATTCGAGCTTTGCCAATTTTGCTGAAATGGAACGTGAACACGGATCTTTGTTGAAAGGCCTACAAGCTCTAAAACAAAAGATGAAGGCATCTGGTGCTGCAGCAAAGAAAACACCCTTTTATACATTTCGTGATGGCATGCAGGTCTTGGTTGATACATTGACCAGCGAAATCCGGGCAGAGTTCCGATTGAATACCGCTGTGGAATCAGTGGAAAGCAGATCTGTTAAAACCGCCGATGAGACATTTGAGTTTGACCATGTGATACTGGCTCTGCCGGCCTATATCAGCAGCCAGCTACTTCGCGACTCAGCTCCTGACTTGGCTGAACTATTTTCTGGAATTGAATTCTTATCCACAGCTGCTTATGTCATTGGTATTCCCAAAAGCTCATTTCCTGAATTTGACGGTACGGGATTTATTATTTCCTCGCGTGAAAATTCGCGTATTCAAGCCTGTACAGTGTTGTCGAATAAGTTTGATAATCGCTGTCCGGATGACCATGTTTTGATTCGCATTTTTCTTGGCGGCCATCATTTGCAGGAGCAATTGAAGTTGAGCGATGAGGAACATAAGCGCATTGCCCTGGAAGAACTCTCCAAGGTCTGGCCAATCGCTAAGGACGATATTGTCTTTGATTCTTTTTACCGTTGGGAGAATGCCTTTCCGCAATATAATGTGGGACACAAGGAACGTGTAAGCGCAATTGAAGCCTCTTTATCTACACACAATGGATTGCATATTGTAGGTAGTTCGTATCATGGTGTGGGTTTGCCGGACTGTATAGCAGGTGCCAAAAAGCTTGCTGAGGGCATATAGTCAATCAGATCATGCGGCTTTTCATTTGCTGCTTGAGTTTTT
>JABSQK010000651.1 GCA_013215875.1 Lentisphaeria bacterium | reverse complement strand
TTCCCAAATCGATACCAATATCATTTGAGAACATATGTCTGAATTTACTAAGAACAGATTTCATTAAATCTCCGATAAATCATAACGCCTCTTAAGCTATGTGATACAGCGAATACGCTGTTGCCTCTTCACACATCTTTCACGCAAGGTAGTTGATACATCGGTAAATTCAAAATAATATAATAAATACTTTTGATTTTATTTGAAAAAGGACCCCGAAGAATCGAATCCAGGCCCTACAAACGCTTAGGAATCACCCGGATAACACGGGCCACATCGCCTATTGGAGTGACTGAATAGGCCCCGATTGCTGCAGGAATAAAGGCATTATCACCTGGCTGAAGTTCCAAGTCGCCCTTGGCAGTCTTAATATTAATGGCCCCATCAATGGCAATAAGGAAATGAAATGCATTGCGATTTGTACGATCGTGCAACATCGTGACCAGTCGCAATTCTTCCAATTCCACGAAAGGCGAATTATTGACCAGTGCCAATTTGCGATTTCTCGAAACAATACTGCTTTCCGAGCGATTTCGTGGTGTGCTGCGATTTTTTGAATTTACACACAGTTTAATAATTTCGTGATCTTCAGTGTAAATTGAGTTTTCTGTATCGAGATATGAATCCTCATCTAATTTTATTGCCGTACCTTTTTCATCTTCCACACTGAGAATAAGATTACCTGCACCGAGTCCGTGAATACGGCCGCTTGGCAGATAATAACTATCGCCGACAGCCGAATCAAATTCATAAACCACATCTTATATTGCAGGTGTGCCAACTCGCGAAAGTAACTGCTGCATGGTATGGGTTTGTTTCATTTCGGCTTGTATCGTAGCATACTCGCAATGAGAAACCACATACCAGACTTTGTCTTTCATCTCAACGTTATCAACGGTCTTAAGCGCAATCTCATCTGGATAAACATGCAAACCCAATGATGATGCGGTCGACAAATATTTGATACAAATAGGAAAACCCTTTATCCGCCGGCGCCCCATATAGGTCTCGCCCATGCGGTCGATCTCGGATAATTTTTTTCCAGCGAGAGGACCATTGGTCACCACACTGTCATACTTATCATTTGAGACGAGTTGATAAATGATACCTATCGACTCACCTGTTTCAGTTGAAAAACATTGATCATAAAGATCACTGCCCCATTCTGTCTCGACACTAATTGCTTTAAATTGTAACGGATATAGATCCATAGTTTTTGTATCCTTAAAATTATTTAATAAAAATTTCACGTTTTAGTTTAAATTCAAGAATTATTGAGATAAATTGTTTTTAGGAGTAATAAATCAGGAGGCACACGATTGCTCTGCAATACCAGGAGGCACTCGTATTGCAGCGCCCATGCGTGATCTTCCCCCAACATAGTAGAGTTATATGGCTGTTTCACAAACACAAAGTATATCTAAGGAGGGGAATAGTAAGCAGAACCCTTTGCTTGGCATCGTTGCTAAAGCATTTGCAATTCTAGCTACTTTCATCCTATCGTTAACATTATTGTCATACAACCCGGACGATATTTCCATTGTTCAAAGAGGTATTGGCGATCATGCAATTATTCACAACTGGATTGGCCGATGCGGTGCCTGGATCTCATATACCATGATTTCCTGGTTTGGACTCGCGGTCTATCCATTACTTGTACTGCTCATAATATCAGTATCATGCAGAGTATATGGTAAACGACTGCGACCTTTATCGACCCTGTATTTTGTCGGTATCGCCATCAGTGTTTTTGCACTGTCCATGCTGCTGGGAATTTTTCCGCAATTTATGCCAGCACTTTGTGATTACTTAAATATAACCAGCACACCGGGTGGTGTCATTGGGCAGCGCTTTTGTGCACCTGCTCAAATTGGCAGCCAAGCCGGATGGATGTCTTATATAGTAAACCCAACCGGATCGCTGATTATCAGCTTTAGCATTATGGTAATTTCAGTCATTATTGTCGGCTGGTTTGATTGGCACGGCCATCTTTTGCTGGCATTTGAAAAAATCAAAGCAAGCGGCGTTGAAACGGAAGACGAAGAAGAGCTCATTGATAAAAATGCAAAAACCGTGGTGAAAGAGAAATTTGTAATTAATCAGCCGGAAGTTGTTGTAGCTCCACCTGAGAAGAAAGAGAAGACCGATGAGACCGAACCAATACAGGCAAAGCCCAAGGTCGTCAAGGCAAAGAAACCGAAAGCGCTCATCATCCCGCCAGACGAAAAAGATATCAAAGACCTGCAACCGATTGCCGCAGTCGATTTTAGTCATTTCAGACTACCGTCTTTAAAACTTCTGAATGATCTGGAAAATAAAGAAAGCGCCGATCCCGCAGAAATGCATGCACTAAAAGATATCCTGCAATCGACTCTGGAGAATTTTGGCATAGATGCGACCGTTGTTGGAGCCACTCGCGGACCACGTGTAACAATGTTTG
>JABSQK010000650.1 GCA_013215875.1 Lentisphaeria bacterium | reverse complement strand
GCCGGTCTCATCACTAATCAATTTTGCAAACTCTGCTTTGCGCTCTGTGAGTAAGTCCGTGAACTTTTGCAAATAGACCAGGCGCTCATCAAGCGTTTTTTTGCTCCAGTCATAGTGGGCTTCCCGGCCGGCTGCAATTGCCTCGCTTAGTTCGCCAGGGCTTGCCATCGCGCCTTCCCATAAGACTTCGCCAGTGGCAGGATTTATGGATTGCATTGCATCACCGCTGCCATCAATCCATTTATTGTTTATGTATAAACTCACTCAGAACTCCCGTTTAATAAAAGATATCGTACAAATGAATCCTGAGTAAGATCCAGATTATTTAATGTGGATGCGGGTAAAAATACCTTATAGCCGTCCCATTTAATTGGGCTGATACAAGCACTCATGCGACGCTCTGTATTGATAACGATGGCCTCTTGCGAACTTTCCTCTTTCAGCAGACCACCGACCTTTGCGCGAATGCTCTGACGCACAGAGCTAATGGTATCTAGATTAGCCTGCATGGTTGGGCCGGCTTCAAAGATATCCACTTGATTGATTTTCTTAAAGCCCTGCTTCTCCAGTATGCGCATAGCGGGAATAGTTTTGCTATGTACCCGGCCAATCACCGCCTGGGCATCTTCGGGAAGTGTGCAGATATAAATGGGCTGCTTGGGCATCATGTCGGCAATGAAACTTTTATCCACCATGCTCAAGTAGTCAGCTTCAGCAAAATCGATTTGAAAAAAGTGTTTGCCTATGGCTTCCCAAAAAGGTGATCTGCCTGCCTCGTCGACCACACCGCGCAGCTCAGCAATAATTTCATTTTCAAAGTTATCCCTGTGTTCGGCCATATAAAGAAAACGACTCAGGGACAGTAGTTTACCAAGATTTTTATGACGGTGATCCGGATGCAGGAAGAGCGAGCCGATCTCGCTCGGGCCATTGTGCTTTTCGATAAGATGCAATAACTGATGCTCTGTTTCAAGATCGAGAGTCCTGCTATGATATTTTTTTGTGCGCAACTCATAGGCATAGTAGGGCTCGAAGCCACCGATCTTAGAAATAATTGCCGAGGTGCCGACAAGTACGTTGTTTTCCATGTCTTCCAAAACAAAAAAGTAAAGTTCGCCAGAAGGCCTGTGTGAATCGTAGGCCATACTTTTTTCCGCCAGGACAATGCGTCGTTCAAGCACAGCACGATCCGCTGGCAAGGTGGTTAAACCATAGCTTGTCATCGAAGCAAGATCGTACAACTGATCCAGGTCATCAATCGATATGGAGCGTAAGCGGTACATCAATCCTCCTTGTTGGCCTCTTCGTGTATGTCCAGAAGCGTTCGTTCTAGTATCTCACAGACGTTTTTTATGTCATCATCTGTAATAACTGCAGCCGAAGGTAAAAAGCGCATGCGGTAAGGGTCTTTGCCTGCCACAAAAGCGATTACACCATTTTTATAGAGTGCGTGAATGGCCTTTTTAGTCATATCTAGGGAGCCATCATAGGCAGTAAATGCAATCATGATACCATAACCATAGGGGCCGGAGATCATGCCGGGATGCCGCTCATTCATGGCATCAAATTCGCTGGCAAATACCTGTGCTATCTGCATGTTGCGCCCGTGCTCACCAAAATAGTCACCGTTTTCCAATTCCGCAAGAATGGTATTTGCCGCATAAATACTCGCTGTGGCACCCGTGAATGTTTGGCTGATAAGCCCGGGTTTCCATTGGTACTCATCAACAAACAATGTCGCGCAGACTTGCGTCATTTTTCCCACACAGAGTATATCAATAAATTTATCGAGCTTAAATGTTTGAAAAGCAAAGGCATTTTCGGTACGCCCAAAGCTTTGGATTTCATCAACAAATACGGCAATATGATGTTGCTTCAGTATCATCATCAGGGCATAAAAGAAGTCATGATGGCCCGGATAATAACCACCTTCTCCCTGGATCATTTCAAAACACATGAGTGCATGTTTTT
Source organism: Lentisphaeria bacterium (assembly GCA_013215875.1). Taxonomy (GTDB): domain Bacteria; phylum Verrucomicrobiota; class Lentisphaeria; order JABSQK01; family JABSQK01; genus JABSQK01. The sequence continues at coordinate 2,493 of JABSQK010000650.1, read as the reverse complement.
TCGGATAGCGCTGGATGCAGGTTTCCAATGCTTTCACTGCCCGGCGAATACTGCCGAGATGGTCGTTCGCATCGTAAAAAGGAATATAATCCACATCCACGGTCTTTGGCAATCCCACACGGTATGCATCCTTATCTGTCAGCGATGCCAGGGCAAGCGTGCGTCCCATGAAACAATGTTCAAAGGCAAGTACCCGGCTTGCAGGGGCATTTTTCTGCATAGCAATTTTTAAGGCATTTTCATTGGCCGTTGCACCACTGGTGGATAAAAAGCAGTGTTCAATTTTTGCGCCGTTTTTTGCAGCCAGGCGAATGAAGCGCTGCATGAGTTCGAGACTTTCAGCATTTTGCTGGAGATTGCCCTGCATGATTGTATCGCCAAGCATGGCATCGAATGACGAGGCAAGCAGTTGCTTATTGCTGTGGCCCATGATATGCACCCCGATGCCGGATATCATATCATATTTCACACTGCCATCCTTCAACTCAACAAGTGTGCCATTGCCAAAACCACTGCCGATGTACGGATAGAACAATGGATTACCACGGGCCTGCTTAAATTGATCAATCAATGCATCATAATGGTCGGCTGTATCCGGATCCGCATCGGCGATCCGTGTTAACTTTGCTTGATGATCGCTCAATGCTTCAAGAACAAGTTCGCGAGCTTTTTGTATCCTGGGATCCGATACGAATTCATCTGATTTTAAATTAGACATATGAGTTCCTTTATTTGAAAAATGTTTCAGGTAATTGAATTTCTCCAGCTGCTATTTTATATAGGAGCAGGGCGGTGACTTTTATCTTTTCATGCAGACTGGATATGCGCAAAAATTCCTCCGGACTGTGCAGATAGTTTCCATGCGCTCCCATTGTATCAATGACCGGTAGGCCCTTTGACGACAGCTTGTTACCATCGCAAACTCCACCCGTACTTTGCCAGGAATGACGCAGCCCGTGATCATCGTTTATCTCGCTAATGCAATCCGCCAAAAACTGGTCATTATCAGAAAATATTTTAGGCGGCGAAAAGAACTCACCGCTTATATCAAGACTCAAACCATCGATAGAGCCATAGCCTAATTTAAATTGGTCAAATGCGTTATAAGCCAGTTTCATATCATCAGGATTTTGCAAACGTATATTAAATCGTGCGATCGCCAGATCCGGTACCATGTTGAAAGGCCCACCACCTTCTACCTTTGCAACGTTTACTGTAAAACCAGGACGACAGCCATTTAGTTCCATGAGCTCGGTTACCAGCTTCGACAGGTGCATCATGGCATTTACCCCATCTTCAGGGTTTCGCCCCGCATGGGCGGATTTGCCGCGCATAACAGCAGTGAAATTGCCAGAGCCCTTACGCGATGAAACATAATCCGCATTGGCTAGAACGGGTTCGTAGACCAGGGCAAAATGATTGCGTGTGGCAGATTCATGCAAATACTTCAGCGAACCGGGAGAGCCAATTTCTTCATCCGGGTTTAATACGACTTCCCAACCCAGATTTTCCGCGACTCCTGATGCTTCGAGCGCTTTTAAAGCATTGAGAATAATAATAATGCCAGCCTTCGCATCGAGAACGCCAGGACCATTTAAAATGCCCTCGGATACCTGGCACTTTTGAAAGGGATGATCAGGACCGTATACCGTATCGTAATGGATGGCGAGTAAGACCTGAATTGGTGCTTCCGGACGTTTACGAAAACGCAGGGTAGTACCCAATTCCATTCCCTCTTTTTCGCCGGCAGAATTTACTCTGAAATGAGGTGCCGATGGTAGACGCTCGCTATGATCAGCCAGTGGGGAAAAGGATTCAATGAGCAATGTTTGCAGTTGGGCTAAACCATTAAGATTATAGCTTCCCGTGTTAATTTCAGACCAGGTGATGAGCGGGTCTAGAATTAACGATTCTTCGTCAATTAAACGAGCGAGAATTTTTTCGAGCGCTTCCATCTAACCACCTCCTACACAGGTATAACTAAGGAATCGCCCCTGCCTGTAAACTTAACGTTTTTTTGGGTGAAAGTCAAGAAATACCGATTTGAGTGAAGCGATGATTTAAATGATTAAATAGCCAATTAATATCGCATATTTAAGGATTGATGTTATTATTTCAAAAATAATAAATGGATCTGATATGAAAAGAAACTTAACAGCCGATGAAATAGCTGAGCACATTGACAAGATTGACAAGATTGGTTATACCATACTGAAAAATGTAATACCCAAAGAGGCAATTGCAGAAATGGCTGCAGCCTTTGAACCGGTTTGGACGGAAAATCTTGATAAAATAATGAATGATCCCAATCGTGGATCCATGCGCCATTATATTACGCTGCCTTTTACCCGGCCATTTTATCAAGATACTTACCATGGCAATGGCGACCTTTTTGCAATTGCCAGGGCAATTCTAGGTGATGATGCCTACGCGATGCAGTTTGCCTCAGACACACCTGCAAAAGGAAGTATCTATCAGGATTGGCATAGCGAT
>JABSQK010000065.1 GCA_013215875.1 Lentisphaeria bacterium | reverse complement strand
GATGTCAACAAGAGCGAGAAGTGCACACGCGACAAATAGGCCGTATACAACGCGCAGAACATTTTTGTGTGAATCAAAAATATGCTTTTTCTCAGACTTTTCTTTGTCGTCCATTAGTGGGCATCTCCAGCTTTGTGCTCATGTTTTGTGTCAGGCGTCTTATGCTTCGTGTCGGGTACCTCATGTTTCGTATCAGGCGTCTCATGTTTCTCGTCGTGGTTTCCGTGCTTTTCAGCTCTCTGGTCTTTGTATGTCATGAGTATTCCCGCAAGGTAAATAGTAAAAATGGCGAATGTAATAAGAAATATTTTTTTATAACCCGGCCATGCATCGTGCTTTAACTCCTGCAACTCTCCATGTTCGTTAAGCTTGTCTGTATGTTTATCCATGGGCTATCCCTTCATCGCCAGAAAAACCTGGGTTAAATCGTAAATTACATCGGGACAGAAAAAGAGCCCGACGCTTAAAAACGCGGTAATTGCTAATGGCAGTACACAAAATACTGGTGCTTCGTTTATTTTGTTTTCGAAAAGTGAATCCTCTTCTTTGCAGAAAAATGCATTGAATACAATGGGGAAGAAGTAAGCGACGTTGAGTACCGAGCTGATAAGGTATACACAAAGAAATGGGAATTGTTCGGCCTGTGCCGCACCGGACACGAGATAGAATTTACTAATAAAGCCACCGGTGAAAGGCAGACCAATGATGCTCATGGAACCAATAAAGAAACAGAGCATGGTAATGGGCATCTGTTTGCCGATACCTTTCATTTCACTAATGTACTTTTTCCCGGTAGCCACAAAAATTGCCCCAGCACAGAAGAAGAGGGTAATCTTACCCGAGGCATGCATGGCAATATGCAGCATGCTGCCTGTAACGGCTTTGGGACTTAAGAGTGATACACCCATGATGATATATGCGAGTTGGCCAATTGTCGAAAATGCCAGCCGTCGTTTTAAATTATCCTGCGACAGGGCGATGAGGGAGGATACAATTACAGTGAAGGCGGCAATCCAGGCGATCATCGTTCCCAGATCCATCGACTGCAAAAACTTGATTCCAAATACGCCAGTAAAAACACGTAGGATACAGAACACGCCCACTTTAACAACTGCGACTGCATGCAGCAGTGCGCTTACTGGAGTTGGTGCAACCATGGCTCCAGGCAGCCAGGAGTGAAACGGCATCAAACCGGATTTTGCAAAGCCAAAGACAAGCAGTAATAATAAAAACTTTGCTTCGCCGCGACTAACAAAATCGACCAGGAATCCACTGCCGGCAAATTCCAGCCCTGTTTCGTTTGTTTTCATGTAGATGTAGATCATCGCCGGTAGAGCAAACGCGATGGATGTACCCATGAGGTAGGATAGGTATTTACGACCACCCCCACGCGCTTCCTTGTCTTGATGATGGGTGACCAGAGGGTAGGTGGATAAGGATAGTAGTTCGTAGAAAATATAGAGGGTTAAGAGATTTGCAGCAAACGCTACTGCCATTGTGGCAGAGATCGCCAATGCAAAACATGCGAAGAAACGTGTTTGTGCATGTTCTTTTAATCCGCGCATATAACCGACAACATAAATAGACGTGATGAGCCAGAGTACCGATGCGACAATTGCAAAGATCATTCCCAATCCATCAACACGGAATTTAAGGGATACATTTGGAACCAGTTCGATGAGCGAATATTCAATTGTTTTTCCATCGAGAATGGTTGGCACCATTGAAAAAACCAGACCGACTGTGATGATTGCCGCCAAGAAAGTGAAAAATTCCCGTAGATTTTTATTTCGTCCGAACACAAGTATCGGAATCGTCGCTAGAAGAGATGTCAGGCAAATAATCAGGGGCATGGTTGAATTCGTACTCATAGTTTGCTATTGACAAAGGGTTCGATTATTATTTTGATGATAAAATTATTTGAAAGTCCGATAAGAATTAAAGTAAAAGAAATAATCAGTGTCGGAATAAGCATGCTGATAGGTGCTTCATTTATTTTAATTTCTTCGTGATGATGTTCATGGTCGCCTGCTTCATCATGCTCATCATCGTCACTTGTATTTAAAAATGCAATTTCGAATATGCGGAAAAAGAGGATGACATTTATCAGACTTGAGAAGAGCAGAGCGATGACATAGCCCCATTGACCGGCTTCCATGGCACCGCTGACAAGGTACCACTTGCTAAAAAATCCACAGGTTGGCGGAATACCTATCATCGATAATGCACCCAGGGTAAATGCGAGCATGGTCAAAGGCATTTTGGCAAACATTTGTTTCATGTCTTTTATCTGCAGGCTGCCTGTTTTGTAGTAAATACATC
>JABSQK010000649.1 GCA_013215875.1 Lentisphaeria bacterium | reverse complement strand
TCGATAAAAATAAACCAGGACATATCGCAATGAGCCCTGCTGAAATATTACAATTACTCGAAGGTATTTCCGTGCATAAAGCAACGTACCACGCACATTATGCCAATCTCGGTGCTGGTAAAAATAAGGAATAATGTATATCCAATCAAGAGTTAGCTGAACAGACAGAGAAATTGCAAAAATCTGAAGAAGATCTGACCTTTCAGGGCTTTGCGTTGCAATCGTCAAATGATGAATTAGTGGAAAAACAATATGAATTACAACGCCAGACTGATGATTTAGAGGCGTCTCGTGGGGATTTACAACAACGCTCCGACGAGTTGGCTTTAGCCAGTAAATATAAGTCAGAATTTTTAGCTAATATGTCGCATGAATTACGCACACCATTAAATAGCTTTTTACTGTTATCGAAAAGTTTGTCTGAGAACAAAAAAGGAAACTTGTTAGATGAGCAAATAGAAGACCTGCGCATTATCTATGATGGCGGCAGTGGTCTCTTGCATTTGATTAATGATATTATGGATTTGTCAAAAGTCGAAGCAGGTAAACTTGATGTCAATCTTGAGCAAGTCGAATTATTGCGCTGTTGTAATAATATGGCCGGTATGTTTAAGGGCTCGGCACAAGATAAAGGTCTTGATTTTCATGTGCATTGTGACCCGATTTTACCAACCCAAATAGAGACAGATTCACAACGTTTAGAGCAGATTCTCAAAAACTTTTTGTCCAATGCTTTTAAATTTACGCCATCAGGTTCGGTGTCACTGATGATACATGCGCCTGCAGAAATCACCCGTTTTCATGTAGAGGGTCTCAGTCTCGAATCTTGTATTGCCATTTCAGTCAAAGATACTGGGCTTGGGGTGCCAGAAAAAAAACAACGAGAAATATTTGAAGCCTTTCAGCAAGAGGATGGATCTATTAGCCGTAATTATGGTGGCACCGGTTTAGGTTTGACGATCTCTCGTGAATTGGCCAAATTATTAGGTGGTGAGATTCAATTATATAGCGTGCTCGGTGAAGGCTGCACTTTTACCCTCTATTTACCACTCAAAGGCCAACACATTTCCAAAATATCTGGGGTGACCGATGTCAGCCGTATGGCAACCTCGGTTATTACCACAGCGGTTGAAGTGCCGGCGCTCGGTGTATCTGGTGCAGAAGTTGGAGCTGGAGTTGGAAATGGACTTGGATTTGAATTTGAAGACGAGAATATTCATACAGTAAATACCGGTGAGCATATAGCATCCAACGAAGAATTCATTAAAGATGATCGTCGTTATCTCAATAGTGATGAAGATATTGTGTTAATTATTGAAGACGATCCAGATTTTGCCAAAGTACTTTTAAAGATTGTGCGCGAGCATGATTGTAAGGGTATCGTGGCAAATACCGGTAAAAACGGTCTGTATTTGGCAATGGAACATAATCCTAGTGGTATTATGTTAGATTTAGGTCTGCCGGATATGTCAGGTGAAAAAGTACTCGATCAGCTCAAATTCCACATTGAAACCAAACATATTCCGGTGCATATCGTTTCCGGATCAGGTGACCAAATGGCAATCCTCAATAAGGGTGCTTTTGGTTTTCTACAAAAACCGGTGAATGAAGAACAGGTGCTTGGCGCAATTGATGAGATGCACAAATTAGTAGCGCGCAATGTGAAAGAAGCGTTAGTGGTTGAAAGTGCTGATCACAAT
>JABSQK010000648.1 GCA_013215875.1 Lentisphaeria bacterium | reverse complement strand
TTTTGGGAACCTCTTGTGCTGTCCTTGTACTTTTATACCCTTTGCGATTCGTTTGGCATTGGCTTTTTGCCCATTTTCTAAATAGGCTGCTGCCAATATCATGCGATTGACCATGGGTGCTTTTTTAGCACCATAGGGTTTCATCGCGACAAGAACCTTCTTCGGATCTCCCTTTATTGATTCATGTGGACTGAACAATTCAAAAGTTGCAAGAATCCCATGCCATCTCGTTTTCTTATTTCCCTTGATCAATTTTCGTAAGGCATAGGCAGCCGAATGATAACGCGCACTGTCACCCACGCAGGCTGCACCGTAGGCGCTATAGCCAAAATAAGTTTCAAGAGCAGCAGCACTGCTCTTCGATTTAGGAATAGTCACTTTCTTAAACTTTTCATCATCACCCATCGCTTTGTACAAGACCTTCAATGCTTCCGTACAGTAGTAAGTCTTTGGTTTAGTCGTAATCGCTTTTAACATGCTGTTAATTGCGCCTTTAGAATATGGATCTGCAGCCCACTTTGCTGCGAGAGTTTTCGCTTTCTCTGGATCACCCGGCTTGCCGCTTGTAGCTACCAGCCATTTTACCATCTCTCTGATATTACCGATCGGCGGAACCGTATGACCACCCTTATGTTCCCAGTTCTTAATCTTTGCTTTAAACTTTTTAAGATGAGCCGCATCCTTCTTCAACCAACCATTGGCACCTCTATCGTTATTTCCACTACCTCTGGCCACCATGAGTCCTTTCGGATATTTAAACCATGGGTCATACATATTCTGCAACCATCCTCCATAGGATAGAATTCCTCCGATGCGCTCCTTGTTAAACCGTGCTGCAGAATATGAGTTAACAGATCCTCCAGACATCCCGCCGCAAAACTGTGTGCTGGGATCAAGGTTGAAACGAAACAGGGTATCCCGCATTATAGCATAAATTCACCAATGTAAGATGCTAGAGTAGCACCATTTCTCGAGGACTTACATCCTGCGATGATGACTGGCAGTTCTTTAGAATCGAGAGCCACATGTGTGGATACCATACCGCCGCCTCCTGCACTGAATGTTAAAATGAATATTGCTGGCTTCTCCGGATCATAAAACTTGGATACATAAACAGGATATTTTATACTGGGATTATCCACACATGTCACGGTAGTCGTTTTTCCCTTAGGTGGAATGTCGGCCGCTTTAGCATTGATAGATACGACCATCAGAATTATCATCATTACAGCAAATGCTTTATTCAGTCTGTGACTCATTTTTGTACCTTTACGTTCGCCACCCTGCAGTTTTTCCTCACCCCACACCATGTGTTACGCTACCGACAGGTTTTTAATTTTCTATGCCTACGATAACTTGTGACTGTCTGATTTCAATAGAAACTTAATTACTGATCGAGGTACCTAGCTAGAGCCAGAAAATCCCAATTCTTATAGACTAAAGCATAGAAATAGTGCAATGAAAATAAAAATATGAGGCTAAAAATTGGATGCTGAAAGGCAGCATCAATTATGAATATGCAGGCTCAATATATGATGACAAAAATTGACAATTGATTTTTTTAAGATAAATGATGAGGCTGGTGGCCATGGACCTAGGTTCATGGCCACCAGGCAGATAAAACCACTCATTTTATAATACTTATGCTAGCTTTTTAATTAGATTCAGGCTCAAAAATGAAATAATTTATGGTGTCAGCTATCTTAGCGATATAGCCTAAGAGACAAAGGTATCTTCTCTTTAGTTCTGGATCTTTTTAATCTCAGAAAAAGTGTTTCATTAATTAAATTACTTTTTGATTCTCGTCAATAGCTTAAAAATTATCTTTTCCATCT
>JABSQK010000647.1 GCA_013215875.1 Lentisphaeria bacterium | reverse complement strand
CACTATCCATGAAGGCCATATTACTCACGCAAGTTAAAAAATAAGCAGAAAAAATGTATTATATAATTTTCTTTCTATGCCTCTTAAATCTTTATTCAGACGAACTGGTTGTGAAAGTAAAATCGTTTGAGCATGTAAAAAGCTCAAAAGCTAAAATAGTCTATTGGCATGAAGTCAGGACTAAACCCCGCCCGCTGCAGTTACACACGATTCGCATCGACTTAAAGGGTGCAACACTGAAATTTAATGCATTGATTTCTAAAGACCCCGACGGGAAAGGGCCGGCTGAAGCACAATTGTCAATGCCATGGACCTTTCACAAATCAAAAAAAATATTGGCTACAATTAACTGTAATGCCTTTGGGGCTCAAGAACGCAAGGACCAATGGATGAGATGGTATCAGGGACAAGCTGTAACAATTCTTGGCTGGGCAAAAAACAAAGAACGCCTGGCAAGTAAAATTGACGGGAATGCAAGTTTTTGGATAGGCCCAAAGGGCATTCCGCATTGCGGGAAAGCTACGAAAGAAAGTGATGCTCAAATCGCCATATCCGGATTCAGGGAGATTCTAAAAGCCGGCACTGTGGTAACACGAAAAAAGGACAGCCTGCATCCTCGAACTGTGGTTGGTATAAGCAAGGACAAATGCTATGTCTTTTTCTCTGTTATCGATGGGCGTCGTAAGGACAGCAAAGGTGTTACAACAATGGAGCATGCCGAAATCCTCAAAGCTTTCGGCGCCTGGGATGCAATCAACCTGGATGGTGGTGGCAGCAGTATTATGTATGCCAATAGCGGCTCTGGTTTGATACGTATGAATAAACCATCATCGACATTTAACAGACCTGTACCCGTCATGCTGGCAATTGAACGAAAATAATCAATACAAGTAGTAAGTTGTTCTTAGCTTATTTCCTCAAGTAATTGAGACGCACGTTTACCGAATTCAGACTGCGGATCAAGCCGTACGGTACGTGCCAGTGAATACTGAGCATCGCCATTTCCCGATTTCGCTAATTTCAGCTCTTCATCAAAGGCACTATTCTTCCACTGCATATCCATATCGATGACATCAAGCCGGAGCTCTTTCCAATAATACTGCAGGTCATCGGTTTGCCAGTCTTTATAGACCTGCTCCCAGGTAAAGCCGTCATGGGCTTCCAGATGCGGTAAGAGCATCTGTTCTGCGATGGGTCGGTTGGCAGAAACATATCGGTTATCCAGGGAAATCCGTAGGCGGTCTTCAGTTACATTTGGTAGAGCCTGGTGCACCATTAACGCAGCAAAAATGAGCGTATCACCGCTTTTATAATTCGTTGTCAACCAGTCGCCTTCGCTATCTTCTGGATACACATTCAAACCACCGGCACCCAGTGAATAATGATGATCAACAACTTTGCCTACTTTATGTGAACCCTTCTGCACTGCCAGGCCACCAAGCTCAATGGGGCAATCACCTACAGGTGACCAGCAGGTATAGGTATCCAGGCAACCCTGAAAATGCACAAAGTCCTGATGCCTTGGGGTGGTATGTTTCGTATATTTCGGAAACCACATGCGGGTAATTTTAGCGGGGTGAGGTAAAACCGGACCATCAATGATTTTTTCAAGGATGCTTAGCATTTCGGGATAGTGTCCGGAGCGGTGAAAGGACTCAAGGCAATACATCTCATGGTAGACCTTGGCATAAGCCGCATCTCCTTCGGTACATTGTGCATCAATGTTTGCAATGCCATCCATTGGGTCTGTACCTTCAACAAGCCAACCCCGTTTTTGCAATATAGTGAAGATTTCCAGACGCATGGCAGCCAGTTTATCCGTATCCAAAACATTCCGAAAAAACAGGTAACCATCTTCATCCAGACGTTCACGTATTGCAGCCTGATCATTTATGATATCGTTCGATTCTACTAATTCACCAAGTTCCACTATTTGTCTCCAGCTTAAAGATTAATTCGTTGACCACTGTTATCTGATTCTTCTGCTGCAAAGACTGGCAGTACAGCATTGATCCCATCTTCCAATCCTGGATATACCGTAGTCCCCTTGCGGATACCATCAAACCACGATAGTAAATTATCGTGGCTATTTGTATTGGCAAGTTTCGGTAATTCTACTGGAACTGGTGTTTCCACTTCATTCTCTTTGCGTTCCTGAAAAAGTGTTTCTTTTGTATGTGTATTCATATAGAGATTTCCTTTTGTTCCGAAGATGCGAAAGGAATGATTGTAGCCGGTTATATGATAACAGCTCAAGGTCCCAACGAGACCACTATCGTAGCCTAATAGAACATTTGCTGCATCAGCAGTTTCAGTTCCAGAATGTGCATCATAACGCATCATTGCATTGAGTGAACTTGCCGGGCCAAATAGAAATGCCAAATCGTGTAGAGCATGCACGCCACATTGAAAGAGCATGCCTCCGGGATTGCGGTCTTTCATGCCACGCCAGTCACCGCTTTGAATCACGAGCCCGCCGCTGTGACTGCTATTGTATTCGAACGAAACGATCGTACCGAGTGTATCATTTTCTATATAATCTTTTGCGAGCATAAGTTGTGCATTGCTATTACAGTAACTGTGGCCAACGCCAACAATTCGTCCTGTATCACTCGAAACCTGGCGCAGGGCCTCAATCTCTTCCATGTTACAACACAGGGGTTTTTCAATAAAAACATGCAAACCCTTTTTCATTGCAGCAATTGCAAATGGTGCATGGGAATCAGCACCTGTACTTATAACAATTGCTTCCAGACCCGGGTGTTCAAGCATTGCATCAAAATCAGTGTAAGCTTCAGCTGCTTCCTCTTCAGTTGCTTGTTTTAATGCAGCTTCATTACGGTCGCAAAGCGCCAGTATTTCAAAGCAACCTGCCACTCCCATTTCCTTCCTGCGGTGACTACCAAAATTTGCCACACCCACTTGCCCAACTTTTAAATTTTCCATTATCAATTACCTGTATATTTCTCTATTAATCACAGCCATTATTGTAGTGCGAACTGCCCGATTTGCACCCCCACTCGTATCGAAATTGTCATTATCTCTGCATAAGACTAGTACTCTGTAAACTATAAATATCCTTGCCCCGTATGGGCTTGCAGCCTTTTTGCGCCACAGTCATCTTTCAACAGTATCAGTAGCTCACTACTGATTACTGTTTCCAAGACTAACTGTGGCATCAAAAAATCAAGCAAGCAACCCGTCATTTAAACGTTTACAGAGTACTAGGAGCCGAATTGAATCTCTTCTTTGTGCATATAAGTTTTCAACTCAATGAAAAAATAAACAAGGTGATTGAAATGAGCGATAAGATTAAATGGGGTATTCTAGCAGCAGGTAATATTGCCCGAAAATTTGCCGGCGATTTGGAACATGCAAAAAAAGGTGAATTCTATGCCATCGGGAGCCGTAGCCTGGAAAAGGCAGAGCAATTTTGCACAGACTTTAATGGCACTAAAGCATACGGAAGCTATGATGAACTTTTAGCAGATCCGGATGTCGATGCGATCTACATTTCCCTGCCAAATCATATGCATCTGGAATGGACCACCCGCTGTGCAGAAGCAGGCAAAGCGATTCTATGCGAAAAACCGCTGACCAGTAATGCAGCCGAAGCCGTGAAACTCTTTGAAGCATGCAAAGCAAACAATGCGTTTATGTTGGAAGCTTTTATGTACCGCTGCCACCCGCAGACAGCAAAGCTTAAAGAGCTATTACGCAATTCAGTCATTGGCGACGTACGCATGATTCAGGCACATTTTTCATACAACATGGGATTGGACCTCGATAATATTCGCTTGCGCAATGATGCCGCTGGTGGCGCAATCATGGATGTGGGTTGTTATTGTGTTTCCATGACACGTCTTGTTGCTGGAGCCGCACTTGGCCTCGACCATCCCGCAGAGCCTATCGAATTTCATGGCGTCGCACACATTGGCGATGAAAGCCGTGTCGATGAATATGCCACTGCAGTTCTCAAGTTCGATGGAAATATTCTCGCAAACCTCACCACAGGCAGCCAGGTCTCAGTTGATGGCGCCTTGCGCATCTGGGGAACAGACGGTCATATCATTGTGCCGAATCCCTGGTTTCCGGGCAATGAATGCATCATCGAAGTGCATCGCAATAACGAAGATGTCGAGGAAGTAAAGATTACCATTGATCTGCCTCTCTACGCTATCGAAGCGGATATCGTTGCAGATGAAATGCACGGTCTCGAAGCATCACCGATGACTTGGAACGACAGCCTGGGCAATATGAAAACCCTCGATGCCTGGCGCCAAAGCGTCGGCCTCGTTTTCGATCTGGAAAAATAAAGAGCAGTTTGGCATTCCGTAGGCACGACACGCCGTGGTGTGTAATTCGCAGTCCGGCATTCAGTAGGTCGGGCTCTCCGAGCGCGATCCCAGCAGTAATTCGCATTCCGTAGGCACGACACGCCGTGGTGTGTAATTCGCAGTCCGGCATTCCGAGCAGCCGCAGTCGAAGCCAAGGCAAAGACAGTATGAAATGCTGAGCGTTAGCATTCAAAGTCGGGCTCTCCAAGCGCGACCATTGGAGCAAGTATTGCCGAGCTGGAGCTTAAAGATACTTACATGCTCGTTCGCTTGCAGCTTACCAAGCACTTTTGGCTCAGCGTTCCCAGGGCATGCAAGGCCTAATGGCACTTCATGCTCAGCTGGCCTACTTATATTAGAACCTTACTTTTAAAACCGCACACTAAACGGTTGTCTTGTTTCATTCTGACCAGTATAGTAAAATCCAAATTGGAGATTTATATGAAACGTTATTTACTTATATCACTTTGTTTTCTTGCATACCATGGCCAGGCTGCGGATTGGCCGCAGTGGCGCTATGATGCGAGCCGTTCGGCAAATTCACCAGAACAGCTCGATGATAAACTCGAGTTAATCTGGACACGTACCTATAGCAAACGTGTGCAGACCTGGGATGATCCACTCAACAATGATCTCATGCAATACGACCGAATCTTTGAACCGATCGTTGTCGGCGACTTAATGATCCTGTCTTTTAACGACCGCGATAAGGTTGTTGCACTGAATACGCAAACGGGAAAAGAGGTCTGGCAATTTTTCACGGAGGGGCCTGTGCGCCTGCCACCATCGGCAGATAAAGGTAAACTATTTGTCTGCTCAGATGATGGCTACCTCTATTGTTTGGACCTGGCGACTGGTAAAGAAATCTGGAAATTTCGCGGTGGTCCATCGGCGCTGAAAGGGATTGGAAATAAACGGCTTATATCGTCTTGGCCTGCCCGCGGGGGCCCTGTTGTACGGGACGGCAATGTTTATTTCACCGCAAGTATTTGGCCGATGATGGGCACATTTATATACAGCCTGGATGCGGCAACAGGAAAGATTAACTGGATCAATGATGGAACGAGCTCAACTT
>JABSQK010000646.1 GCA_013215875.1 Lentisphaeria bacterium | reverse complement strand
ACGTATGTGTTTTTTGATACGTGTACGAATGGGACTGGGAATGACGGTGCCGCCATTGAATAATAGTTTATGAATGGCCAGTGGTTGATCCGGGTCGATTGATTCATCATAGTTATGGGCGATAGCTGCCGCGTGTTTCAGGAATTGCAGAAGGTGCTTACTTATTGCCGGATCGCTGGCATAAGGCAGACCCATTTGGCGAATTGCTGTTTGCTTTTTTGGCGGCTTGGCATCGCGCTCAAGCTCTGGGAAAAATCCTTCATTGAGTATTTCGAGTACTTGCTCTTTTGTCACATCGGCAGATTTTGCTGAAGCAATTACCGAACTTCCCTTCGACAATAAAGTGATAGTTACAGATTGTTTCTTTGTAGTTAAGAGGGTCTCTTTAGCTTCGCGACAACTATGCTGCAAGGCTGTCCATTCGTCATGCGGTAATTTCTTACCCCATTCTTTTTCGATGGCCCGGGCAATTGTCATATCAATATTGTCCCCACCAAGAAGCAAGTGTTCGCCCACGGCATATCGGTGCAGGCTTTTTTTCGAATCCATTTCTATAATCGAAAAGTCAGTTGTACCTCCACCTACATCCACCACAAGAATCTTTTCACCTACCGCAATAATTTTATCCCATTTCTTATCATGAATATTGAGCCATGCATAAAATGCGGCAAGCGGTTCTTCAAGCAAGGTGAGGTTTTTATAACTGGCTATTTCAGCAGCCCGAATGGTGAGTTCCCGGGCTGTGCTGTCAAAACTGGCTGGAATGGTAATAATGACTTGTTGGTTTTCGAGTGTGCAACTCGTGCCATCCGCATCCTCCAAATGGCCAAACTTATGGTTCCAGGCTTCGCGGATATGATTGAGATAAAAAGCGGTGACATGGACCGGAGAATATTTGGACTCGATATCACTGCCCCAGGGTAATATAGCTGTGCTGCGATCCACTCCGGAATGCGACAACCAGGATTTTGTCGAGCTGATTAATCGATTGGGCACCTGACTTCCCTGGTCGCGGGCATAGGTACCAATAAGGATCGACGAATCGGTTTCCCAAGGCAACTTCTTTTGGGATTCAGTAATTTCATTGCCGGGCAGATAGGTAAATGAGGGAAGTAGCTTTGCTGAGCTGGTCTCCCCAGCTGCGGTTAATTGGGGAATCTTAAAGTGTCGCAGGTTCAGATTTTTTTCCGTGTCCACATAGTAAACGGCTGAGTTACTTGTGCCAAGGTCAATACCAATGATATAACGACTGTCTTGTGTAGATTCCATACGAGCTTTAATTTAACGCATTTTGAAACAGCATCAACTAAATTCGAATTTGAATTATTCAATAAACATACAATCGCCATAGCTGTAAAAGCGGTATTTCTCTTGGATTGCCTGTGCATATGCATCACGGATTAGCTCGCTTCCTGCCATGGCGCTCACCAGCATAAGTAAGGTAGATTTTGGTAAATGAAAATTTGTCAGCAGTTTATCGATGACTTTCATTTGATAAGGTGGATAAATAAAAAGATTTGTTTTACCCGATCCTGGAGCAACCTGTCCAGTTTCTGTGGCACAGCTTTCCAAAGTACGCACCGATGTTGTTCCCACTGCGACGATATTGCCACCGGCAGTTTTTGTTTGGTTAATAAGCTCAGCAGTTTCCGTATCGAGAATGTAGCGTTCGAAATGCATGGGGTGGTCTGCAAGATTTTCTACGGCGACGGGTTTAAAGGTGCCGGCTCCGACATGCAGGGTGAGTTCGGCGATGCTTATTCCTTTATCTTTAATGCATTGAATAATTTCATCTGTAAAATGCAAACCTGCAGTGGGAGCTGCAACAGCACCCGATTGCCGGGCAAAAACTGTTTGATAGCGGCTGAGATCAACATTTTCACTTTGGCGTTTTATATAAGGGGGCAGGGGCATGCGACCGATCGATTCCAGATCATCCATAATGTCTGTCTGGTTAAATTGTATGCGGAAGACTGCATCGTCTCTGGAAAGCACCTCGAAGGATAAATCTGAATTTGT
>JABSQK010000645.1 GCA_013215875.1 Lentisphaeria bacterium | reverse complement strand
TTCTACAGCGGCTTTCTCTTCCGTAGCGGTTTTCTCCTCAGCAGCGGCTTTCTCTACCGTAGCTATATTCGCAATTCCTTCTTCTTGTTCTTCGCCAAAGAGTTGGTACATAAATGCAGCAAAAGCTACTTCAGTTAAACCGCCATTCTGATCAAGCAATACATCAGCACCAGGAGGACCCGCAGCATTGTTAAGGAACGCAGTTACCGCCGCAGAATCATCATAAAGCGCAATATAATAATCCCCAGGATCGAGAATCACCGCATTATTAAAATTAAATTGAAGATTGACATTGTTTCCGTCAAAGACGGGATGGGGGCCGGCATTCAAAGTCAAAGGCGAGCCGATAACTACCGGCGCAAAGGGGTTAGCCCGCGATCTAATATCAACCCTATAGGCGCCATTATTGATATTAGCAAAATCAGCAGCGCTAAAAGTTGAATCATATAACTGATTCATCCGTGTCAATTGCAACCTCTGATTCAGAGTAATCTGGGCAAAAGTTTTGTTATTAAATAAACCAAAAAAATCAGTATCTGCTTGAAGGCCAGGAGACGACCCCGCCTGATAGTTATCGAGAATCGTCTGCTCCTGAGCGCTGAGCTGAAAGAATGATCCAACGAGGATCATAAAAAAAATTGTTCTGGTCATAATGACAATGCTGAGTTTCATTTTATCTGCTCCTCTTGCTGGCAAATTTGTATTTAAAAAGTGTAGTGAAACGCGACACATTGTCAAGGGGGTAATTTTTTCCTATTGGCGACAATTAGTCGTAAGTCATTTATATTAAGCACTTTAAAAATTTCAATATTTTTTTCAAATACGTCGCTTTCATACTGCGATATTTAAGTCTCTAAAAATGTATAAATACCATGATCCCGTGCTACCCATAAACTCATCCGACTAGTAAGTTTGACCTTTTGAGTCGCGAGCTCCCGTGATGCTTACATACTTGTAAGCTTTCAGCTTACCAAGAAGTCGCAAGCTCCCAGAATGGTGACAGTGAATATATCGCATGTTCAAAGATCTTACGCTTTTACTTCGTAAAGAGCTCGGGGTTCAGCGCGTTTCATGCAAAGCATATGTAAACGCTGGGGATGCTTACATACTTGTGGACCTTCGGTAAAGATCTTACGCTTTTACTTCGTAAAGAGCTTGGGGGTTCACCAAGCATTAGGGGGATGGACGATTTGCCAATTGAGATTGAGGATTCTGTAAAATTCAGGTAATAAACTTGGGGATCCTTAAGGAGTACTCACTCCTTAAGCCGCCGGAGGCAAGTGTTTGTTTTAATCTGCTGAATTTGTCATCCAGTTTTGGAGAACTTGACTCACTTTTTTCCAGGATGAGAAGAATAGGAAGTGATCTTCTTTGGGTAGAGTAATAAATTCGAGATTTACTTTTCCTTCGGATAGAATTTCTGCGCGGCGTTTTATATAAGCCAGAGGGATTCTGTTATCATCTGATCCATGGATAATAAGAATGGGTCTATTTTTCCAGGTATTGATCATATCCGTATCGCTTTTCCAGTATGAATTCATTATGGGTGAGATCAGAGCCATGCCTTCGAAGTTTGATGCCAGGTCGTGGGGCATTCGCCAGGCACCGATCCCCCCATTTGATAATGCAACAAGATAGCGCTTCGATACCGTGAATGACGAACTCTTATCGCAATAGTCTAATACTTCCTTTATTAGCTCCATTGAACCGGATCGATCCCATTCGCCGAAACCGAATCCGGGAGCAACTACAACTGAATTGTTTGCTTTGGCAAACTCTCGCCACTTCCACATATAGCCCTTAAAGTTCCCCCCACTGCCATGAAGAAAAACAAATAATGGTACTGTCTTTCCCCTAGCCTCTTCAGGAATAAAAATATAGAATTGTTTCGCTGGTCGGGAATTTGTTAACATATCTCTATAGGAATAATTCATTACAGAACCCAGAGCCAGGAATGATTCATCCCCTCGCATCTCGCGATACTCTTTAAGAAAGATCTGACGGATTGTTTTGGATTGCGCTCGGTCGACAACCGGATCGATTGCAGGTAAGAGATAAGTCGCAAGTTTAAACTGATCGATCTCCGGGACCAGATTGGCAATGGATCCCCGGCAATACCCGGGATCACTGAGATATATTGATTGTATTTCTGATCCCTCCACTGCCCTACCCTCCGGGGTAAGGATCCAGCTACACAAAACGAATACTATCGCACAAATAGGAACAGCACACAAAATTCTAATACTTCGTTTATTCGTTTTGATATAGGTCAAAGCAAATGCAAGTACCGGCAGGGGCATTAATAGGATCAGTGCGGAAGCAAAAAGCCGGGCGGACGAAGTCTCAGCCACAAAGAATAGTAATGAAGTCAAAGCAAAACACGGAACAACAACAGGTAAATACACAACCAAACACAATCCAAATATCCGCTTCCAAAAGCGCATTCTAGCAGAGACTTTTTCAATGTCTGATGACTTCATAAAATGATAGCCTCCGGCGGCATAAGATGGGTGTCCATCTTATGTATCTCCAAATTATTACAAGCATGTAAGCCCCAAGTTCCTGGGGCTTATATATATATTTATCATAGCACCTCCTCGCAGTATCCACTGCTCTTATTATTAACATTCCACAGCCATAACGGATAAACCTGATATAAATTACACTCTCTTTAAGAAAAAAGGAAGAAACTACGAGGTTTAAGGTTACGGCCTTCGGCCTGAGGAACTAGGAACTAGGTTTTAAAGATAACTAATGCCGAGCCATAGCGACTACAAGTCGCGGGAAGAGCTGCGGCGATCCCAGGTATGTAGCGGATCTGCAATTTTGAGTGTTGAGTGAAGGAAAGGTTAAAGGTTACGGCCTTTGGCCTGAGGTGCAAAATAGCGGGACAGGCTGGTGAGAAGACCCCCTAATGGTCGCGTTCGGAGACCCCAACCTACTATAACTACATGGTTTTAAAAAGTGCCGAGCCATAGCTACAAGTAGCGGGAAGATCGTGAAGATGCTTACATGCTTGTTCACTTTCAGCTCACCAAGCACTTGGGGCTCAGCGGTCCCAGGGATCTATTTTTTATAATTCTTGATTCTCATTAAATTAGGGATAGATTTATTATTATGAGTATAAGTGAAATAAATAAAATGGCCTCCAAAGAGAAACTCCAGACGATGGAACTCTTGTGGGATTCTCTTTGCCATGATAATCAGGAAATGGATTCGCCTGAATGGCATGGTAAACTGCTGGCTGAAAGAAAAAATAAAATTGAGTCCGGGACTGCAAAATTCCTCACTCTAGATGAGTTGCGAAAGGCACATTCTTGAGTGAAGTAACCCGGGTAATAATCCTCGAAGAAGGCCGTTACCTAGTTCTGTGAACCTTCGTATCGCAGCTATATTTAACCTTGTTCCTCAGGCCGAAGGCCGTCACCTGACTCCTTGAACCTTCGCAGAATTACTTTCAAAACGATTTCCTTTTGCTATTTACTACTATATTGATGGACAGACTGCTATCGTTGTGGCAATATTCGACATGAGGCGAAACCCTGCTTGGATTCGTAAAAAAATCGGCCAACGATAAGAAAAAACAAGATACAGCACCACGGCGTGTCGCAGCTACTTTAAGAGCTACCTGTTCTATCCCCTACTACTTGGCGAGATGAAATCTCACGAGCATGTAAGCTTAAACCTACATGGTAATATATTATTTTAGTATGCCGAGCTGGAGCGTGAAGATGCTTACATGCTCGTGAACTAGGAGTTCATCAAGCCCCAGCAAGACGTAGTCAAAACGAGGAAGCTCTGCGACTGAGAGCGAAGCGGTCACTACTTGCTGAACTGGAAGTGATGGAGTACGTAAGCATCTTTAAGCACTTGTGGCTTTAACCGCCGGAGGCAAGAGTTTTGCAGAGGCATATATTATTATCATTTTGCTGTAATTTTGTTTAATTGCATGACAAGATTCTTTCTTTTTTGCGTATCACATTCAAGCCTCTGGGCAATTCCTGGATGGTATTAATCCAATCATGTAAGTAATTGAATGAAATACTAAGAAAGAAGTGATGAAGAAAAAAATTAGCATAAAAGAGTATCAGGAAAAGATTTATGAAGATGCGATTATTGATCATCTATTGGATCCTTATGTGATAAAAAAGGCTGTGCAATATAGTGTGCAGTATGTGCGTAAAAATCCGCGGCTGACAATGGGCCAGTTTAAACATATTCTATCCTTACTTGATACGTCTGTGATAAATAACTTCTACAGTTATTTTTCTGGGAAGAAACAAGCACGCATGGAAACTGCCTTGCTGACTAAGCCAGACCAGGCAAAGCTTGTGGCTGCCTTGGAGAATCGCCTTAATGAATTTAATGGGCGCAGCTTTGATGTGGAAACACGGCTCGAACTTCTAAAAAATTCCTTTAAGATTAATGCGATAGAAGTATTTGGTTTAGAATTCATTTTTCTTATGACGAATTACACCTCGCTAGAATGCTTCGTAGAGCTCTTTATTAATAGCGCGGGCTATTACAACCAAAACAGTCGTGAACGTTGCCGCTTGATGCATCAGTTTAGCGAGTATTCCTTTACCGAGATCAGCTCCGTGCTAAATAAATCGACCCTTAAGAAAGTGGAATTGATTGATGCGGAACTGGATATAGACTCGAGCTGCAGTGAATACCTGCTTGGGTTTCGTGAATCGGCGATCGAAGAATCGTTCTATCGCCAGTCCAAGAAAAAGCCCCTGCCGCTAAGCTACTTTGAGCGTTTGAAAGACGATAGTGAAATACTTCTCAAGATTTTGGCGACTCAGACATCTTCGCAGAATAGTCATATTCTGCTCTATGGACTTCCTGGTACTGGTAAAAGTGAATATGCCTTAACCCTGGCTAAGGAACTAAAGCTGCATGCCTATTTGATAAATGGCGCTTATGATTTGTACCATTTAACCCGGGATGTGGCCTTAAAGTCATGTGCAATTTCTGTGGAACAAAAGAGCAGTCTTATCATTATCGATGAAGCAGACTCGATGCTTGATGGCTCTGAGCTATCAAGAAATATTTTCCTACCATCTAAAGACCGGGTAAATGAATTACTCGACTCAGTTAATGGACGCTGCATCTGGATTGCGAATAATATCGACTATGTGGATAGTTCGACTCTACGTCGTTTTGATTACTCGATAAAGTTCGACGCGTTCAGCAAACAACAACGCATACAACTCTGGAAGAACAATGCAAAAAAGCATCGTCTAAAAATCTCGCATAAAACGGCATCTGTCTTAGCATCTAGCTACAGTAAGCTCTCAGCGGGCGGGATCGATACTGCACTGAAGAACTACAAGAATATTAGCAATGAGTCGATGATTAAAGATACGGCATTGATTGCGAAGCTCTTGGATAAGCATGAGTCTCTCTTAAGTGGTGATAGTCGAAAGGTCCGTGCACAGCCGGTAAAATCCTACAGTCTTAAGGGGATAAATATCGGTAATGATGGTTTATCTATAGGCAAGGTCGTATCACGGCTGGAGCGCTTTAATGAGATCGGTAATGGCGCACTAAATCTATTGTTACAAGGTCCACCTGGAACGGGCAAGACTGAGTTTACGCGCTATCTGGCAAAGGCTCTGGATAAGTCTGTGCATATTCTCAATGCCAGTGAATTGCTATCCTGCTGGGTCGGTGGAACTGAAGCAAATATACGCAATGCTTTTGAACTGGCTCAAAAGGATAAGGCGATTCTGTTCTTCGATGAGGTAGATGGTCTGTTGCGCGATCGCAATCAGTCACGAAACTCCTGGGAAGTTACGCAAGTGAATGCGCTGCTGACTGAAATGGAAAACTTCAATGGTATTTTCATTGCAGCAACGAACTATATGGATAATCTCGATAGGGCAAGCCTGCGACGCTTTTCGATGAAGCTTAGATTTGATTATCTCAAAGCAGAAGGGATCCTGCATTTTTATGAGATCTTCTTTCAGGTCTTATCCCCTGCCCCACTAAAAGCGGCAGAGAAAAATGAACTCAGCAAAATACAGAAGCTAAGTATCGGTGATTTCAAAGTGGTGAAAGATCTCTATATGTATGATAATGATATCACCCACAAGGATCTTATCACTGCTCTAAAAGAAGAAGCACAAAGCAGACAAAAAGATATCAATCAGATCGGGTTTTCTGAGTGAGTAATGTAATGCCTCCGGCGGTTCAAGGCCGGAGTCGGCCTTAAAAATCCCCAATTGCTCGTGAGATAAATCTCACGAGCATGTAAGCTTATTTACGCCGAAGGTTCGCGAGCTGGGAGCTTGCGTTGTCTTCGACTCTGACTTCGTCGGTCCGGCGGGCTTACTGATCTTACGCTTTTACTTCGTAAAGAGCTTGGGATCTAGCGCGTTTCATGCAAAGCATATGTAAACGCTGGGGGTTCGAGCGCGTTTCATGCAAAGCATATGTAAACGCTGGGGGTTCGAGCGC
>JABSQK010000644.1 GCA_013215875.1 Lentisphaeria bacterium | reverse complement strand
GGTCCGGCATGGAAAATTATGACCCATTTAAGGACATAAGTAAGGATAAACAGCAGTCCATTGCCCCCATACTATTTGCGACAAATCGAAAGATACGTCACAGATTACCCACACGATTTGGCAGCGATCGTTCACGCATGCTTCATTACGGCATCAGCCAGGTGGAATTTGGCAAAAACATGCCCTGGAAAAAGCTCTACCGCCTTAGTACAAGCATGGTAAGAGATGCCGACCTAAACATAAGTATCAAAGAGACACAGCATTATGGCAGCATTCCCGAACATACGATTACTAAAAATAAAAAACCGAAAAACTATCAACAAAACTTAGTTGGACTCATCAACCAGCAACTTGCTCAATCGAAAGATAAAGAACTGTTTTTATTTATTCACGGGTTTAATAATACCTTTAATGAAACAGCCATGCGACTTGCCCAAATGTGGCATTTCATGGGAAGAAAAGGTGTCCCTTTTCTTTTCTCATGGCCTGCTGGGCGTGAAGGCGTAACGGGCTATTTCATGGATAAAGAATCCGGCAAATACAGTGTCTATCATCTAAAGATCTGTCTCGAGGCAATTGCAAAAAGCAATGCAAAAAAAGTACATATCATAGCGCATAGTCACGGCACAGAAATTATCGCCAGTGCCTTAAGGGAATTCTATATAAAATACAAAAACTCCGGGAAAGATCCGGGTAAATATCTGAAATTAACAAACCTAATTTTTGCTGCAGCCGATATAGATATCGATGTCTTTGTATTTCGCATCCTTGCTGAAAATATCCATCTTATGCCCAAACGACTGACAATTTATATAAACGGACACGACAGGGTTTTAAGCATATCGCAATGGATACATCAAAGTTTTCGTCGTATAGGATTGATGACACCACAAAATATCACACCGGACATACAAGAAATCATCAGGCAATTTGATACAATTAATTTTATATATATTCCATTTCGGGTGAGCTATTTGAGCCACAGTTATTTTCTGGACAATCCAGCTGTGAGTTCAGATCTTATTAAGGTACTCAGGGATAACGCAAAACCTGGAGACGAATATGGCCGCCCTCTTGAATGTGATAAAACAGGTATTTGGAAGATATATCCATCTTATCCAAAGAAAAAATAGTGCTGTTTATAATTCGTAATTATTGCTGCTCTAAAATACCTGTGGCGAGTGCGTCCACATGCCATGCAATCATTTAAAACTAAAAAAGGGACGCGATTAAACGTCCCTTAAAAAGTTATTCAGCTACTGACTATGCAAGTGTATTCAGTGCATTTGACAGGCGTGATTTTTTGCGAGCAGCCTTGTTGGCATGAATCACATTTGCTTTTACAGCTTTATCAAGCGATTTGCAAACCACATTGTAGGCTGCTTCTGCTTCTGCTTTATTGCCTGCTTCCACACTTTGGCGAAACTCTTTCTCAGTGCTGGCAATGCGAGTCTTACGCGCGCGGTTTTGCAGACGATTCTCTTCGCTCTTTATCACATGCTGTTTCATTGATTTTGTATTTGGCATAATGTTTCCTGTAATATTTAATATGAAAATTGAAGCGCTAATCTTAGACTTAAGTTGCCATATATCAAGTGCCTGCTTCAAATAATAAGCATTTCTAATCAGCCTATTTTACTTGAAGATATCAGGGCGTCAAAATATTCGCAATTAACGAATCTTTGAGGCAGATGCCCCAGAAAAATTGTTACATTTATGTTTTTGACATAAATAAAAGACTCCATAATTGTCACAAACAAAAAGAAAATCTATCGTTCAAAAAATATAAGTCGTTATTTCATATAGATAAAAAAAGTGGGATTATTTTTGGCATCGATAATGCTATTGTCGTTGTCTTACAAACAAACTTAGCATAGTTCATGAGGAATTATGTTATTAAAACGTCAAGCGGAGAAGGCAAATGACAAACAAAACACACAAATTGATGCTGGCATTTTTATTGCTGTTGGTATCAATGACGGCGAAGGCTGAAGGTGAAGTAAAAATTGGTATTCTTCATTCTTTAACTGGAACAATGGCTATATCAGAAATTTCATTGAGAGATTCTGTATTAATGGCTGTAGATGAAATTAATGCAAAAGGCGGCGTACTTGGTAAAAAGATCAAGCCCGTGATAGTCGATCCTGCATCTGACTGGGATAAATTTGCAGAAAAAGCGAAGCAATTGCTTCTAACAGATAAAGTATCAGTGGTATTTGGATGCTGGACATCAGTTTCACGTAAATCGGTTCTACCTGTTTTCGAGAAAAATAATGGCCTGCTTTTTTACCCTGTTCAATACGAAGGTGTAGAGTGTTCTAAGAACGTAATTTACACAGGTGCAACTCCAAATCAGCAGCTTATTCCTGCTGCTGCATATATGATGAGCAAAGAAGGCGGCGGCTATAAGAAGTTTTACTTGCTAGGTACAGACTATGTCTTTCCACGCACAGCAAATAAAATTCTAAAGAATTTTCTTTTGGCTAAAGGCGTTCCTGAAAAAAATATCATTGAAGAATACACCCCATTCCATCATCAGGATTACCAGACTATCGTAGCAAAGATCAAAAAGTTTGCTGCTGGTGGTAAAGCGTGTGTACTTTCTACAATAAATGGTGACTCAAATGTGCCATTCTACAAAGAATTCTCTAGTCAGGGATTAACCTCTGCTACATGCCCAATTATGGCATTTTCTGTAGCAGAAGATGAACTTAGAGCAATGGATACAAAATTTCTTGTCGGTCATCTTGCTGCATGGAATTATTTCCAGTCAACCAAATCACCAGAAAACAAAAAGTTTGTACAGGCCTTCAAAAAATACTGCAAGGCAAAAAAACTTCCAGGTGGTTTGAAACGTGTGACTGACGATCCTATCGTTTGGGCATATACTGGTGTATATCTTTGGGCTGCTGCTTGCGAAAAAGCAAAGTCTTTTGATGTTGATAAAGTACGTCCTGCTCTTTATGGTCTAAGCTTTAATTCTCCAGGTGGTAAAGTTACCATGAACGAAAAGAACCATCACTTGAAAAAGCCAGTTCTTATTGGCTCTATTCTAAAAGATGGCCAGTTCAAAACAGTATGGCAGTCAAAAGGCCTAGTTGATCCACTGCCTTGGTCTAAATACTTCTGGAATATCTCAAAAGGTGAAAAACAAGCAAAAGCATGTGACCACGTAAAACGTGGCGGCACATACGATCTCAAATAACAAATTAAGGAATAAAAGGAAAATATATGAAAAAATTAGTATTAAGTTTAATGGTGATGGTTCTAGCTGTCACAAATATCAATGCCCAGGACGATCTTTCGTTTACTGCCGATGTAACATACGGTAGTGGGTTTATCTCAAATGGTATTATTTGGGTAGATGGTTCAGTTGCGATGCCATCATTTGCAGTTGGCTATAAGCTAGCGGATGACTTATCTTTTAGTGCATTATACTGGGCTGTAATTAACCAGAATGATGTTCAAGGATATGACAACCCTGAAGATGCAAGTGGACATGTAACTGAATGGGATATATTTGTAGATTTGGTCTATACGGGCAGCGAAGATTACGTTCTCGGAGTAGGCTGGGCATACTATGACTTCCCTAATTTAGATGATGATACAACTGATGTATATGCAAGTATTGGTTTCAGCAAAGTTGCTTTGAGCCCAAAATTGACTGTACTTTATGATATTGACGGCGCTAATAAAGGTGGTCATGCTAAATTGGATGTATCTAAAACATTTACTCTGGAAAAAGATAAGCCAAGTTTCACAGTTTTTGGCCAAATCGGCTGGGCTGACACAAGCTATGCTGATGCATATTTTTCAGATGATGGTAAATCAGACCAGACTCTTTC
>JABSQK010000643.1 GCA_013215875.1 Lentisphaeria bacterium | reverse complement strand
CTTGTAAATTAAGGTATTTAAGAGGCATCCCCTTAAGGACACTAATATCACCAAGGAGAGGCTCCTGGAAATCGTAAAGTGTCCCTTGCAAATCTAAATACTCCAAAGGCATTCCTTTTAGAGACGTAATATTTTTAACCTGAGTATTATTCAATATGAGTACTTTAAGAGGCATTCCTTTGAGCACGTTTATATCAGTTACTTCAGTATTTGCTAGATTGAGGTATTGGATGTGCATTCCTTTTAGTACAGAGATGTCACTGATTGGGCATTCTTGTAAATTAAGGTATTCCAGCGGCATTCCTTTTAGTGAACTTATATCGTTGACATTGGTATTTCCCAAATCCAAATATTCTAAAGGCAGATTTTTTAAAGCACTTATATCTATTATTTTAGTATACAATAGATCCAATTTTTTAAGAGGCATTCCTTTAAGAGGACTAATATCGGTGAATCTTGTACCTGCCCCAGACAAATTTAGAGATTCGAGCTGCATTCCTTTTAATGGATTTATATCGATTGGATTATTGTATATTTCCAATGACTTTACTGGAAAGTCTTTTATTGCAGCTAAGCTATATCCTGTTAATGTTAGATGTTCAATAGCCGATCCTTTGATCGCAGTAAAATTACGGGGATGTGAATATGGGAATACTAATTTCAACTTTTTTGAAAGTAAAACCTTAAGAGATCTGATGTCTTTAATGTCATCAATATTAGATAAATCGACCCTATTTTCCTGGTCTCTGCGTTCTCTATTCAAACGTAATTCATTAAAATAGCTATTAACATCTAAATCAAATTCATCATAGTTTGCCTCTGAATATATTTCTAACATATGCTGCTGAAGATCTGTTTCGTCTTCAAAGTCTAAAATAAAAGATGTACTCCAATCTACCTGCTGCGGATTATCTTTTTTCAACTGGGCAATCGCCGCCTGTACTTTATGTACTCGCCACATAACAAATAGAACAGGAACCGCGCAGATGATTGCAAGCAAAAAGGTAATATACCAGCGCCTTCGGGCAAGTTTCAGAGCACGATGCATCAGATCGGCAGTATGGACCATTAGGCTTGGTTTGCTTAGATCTTCAGTCATGGGATTTTGCCCGATTTGTCGAATTTTTCCCAGAACTCTTCGGCTGGCATGCCATTGATTTCCTTTAAGGATTTTACTGAGCGAAGAAAATCGATGTCTTCTGCAATCTCAGGTAAGTGTAACTTTTGCAAAGGCATACCTTCCAATACTGTTATATCCTTCACATAAGTATGTTCGAAATTTAATTCCTCCAATGGCATTGCCTTTAGTGCAGATATTTCGACAATATCATTTCCCATGATATTTAATTTCTTTAGAGTCATTCCGTGGAGAGCATTAATCGTTTTAAGTTGAGTCCTTTCGAGGTTTAGAGATTCTAATTGTAACCCATTGAGTACTTTTCTGAGAGCAATTAAATCATTTATTTCAGATCCCTCCAAATTCAGAGTTTTAGAATTATTCATATCTTTTACTTTCTCTAGCAGAATGGCCTTGTTCTTATCATATTTATCCCAAAATATTTTTGGCTGCATTCGATAGAAATAATCGATACTTTTCACGGATCGAAGAAATTCGATATCGCCGGCAGTTTGTGGTAAATTTAGGCGCCTTAATGGCATTCCCTTAAGAACGGTTAAATCACTGACTTGGGTACTCAGCAAATCAAGGATTTCAAGAGGCATACCCTGAAGGGCTGCAATATCACTGACTTGAGTATTTCGCAAATTTAGTTCTACAAGAGGCATTCCCTGGAGAGCTGCAATATCACTGACTTGTGTTTTTGAAAAGTCCAGTTTGTAAAATGCCATTCCCTTAATTGCAGATATATCAATCAAGTCAATATCATGCATAACGCTCCTATATTCGGCATTTAGTCCCCATGTTTGGAGGGTATAAGGCGGATCTGTATCATGAAAGTAGTAGCCGTTTTTGTCTTCTCGTATTTCAAAATCAAGCCACTTTTTTACCTGGGGATTATCATGCTTTAATTTCCAGATCACATATTTTAATTTAATAGTCTTGGGACCAATGACATATATGGAAATACTGGTAGCAATTATCAGGAAGATTATAGCGAGTTTACAATTTTGCTTTGTACTGTGTTTCATTAATAAATTGATTCGCTCCAGGTTAGGATCATTCTAGGTCCCAAGCAACTATCAACTTTCAACAATGAACTATCAACTAATAAATCTCAGTTTTTTATAAAATAACTGAGATTAATTGTCCAGTTACTCTTTAAAAGATGATCCCTTGTGATTATACTGATAGCACATGATAGTAAATGATAGACATAGGGAGTTTATGAAAATGCCGGAAAAGAAACGTTTTACGCTTGGCGAATTGATAATCGTAATAGCAATACTGGTTCTAATCGCGATGATGCTGCTACCAGGATTGTGTCGTCCCCGCGAAAAGGCCAGACGAGTAAATTGCAATGCCAACCTAAAGCAGATTGGCCTGGCATTGCTGATGTACTCTGGTGACAATTACTCAGGGGATTCTGGTGGGTATTTCATCCTCACACCCAGCGGCAATAATTTCGAGCCCTTAAATACATTGGAGATTATAAATGATTCCAAAGTATTTGGCTGTCCCAGTGCAGGATTATTAAAAACAACTGCTCGCAACTCAAATTATCTCTATGGCGGTAGCGGAATTATGGATGACAATACAAACGCAACAACGACTACATTAGCCATAGATCAATCTGGAAACCACCCCAACAACTTATGGATAAATGCCCTGTTTGTTGATGGTCATGTGGAAGGTTCGAAGCCGGATGGAACAAAAACCTGGAATAGTAATTAGCTATGTTTAAAACCTACATGTTCTACTCAACTACATGGTAAAATATTATGCACTATGAAAACACGCACCATGTAGCATGTAGTACATGTAGAAATGAATGAACGATTAGATCATAGCAGTTGGCGAGATGGCAAACGAAGCGGGAACAGTTATTAAGGAGAAAGAAAATGATAAATAATCACGAAGTGCAACTAATTGATTCAGACAAATCAGGAAACGGGATAATTGGCATGATTGCCAGTGGTATTTTTTATACGTTTGTAGTGGGATCATTTTTATTTTGCCTGATGAATATATGTATTCTTTGTTCTGGGCAATCCTCAGGTTGCGCTCAAGCAGTTATTTGGGGATTGATAATGTTCGTGCATCCTGTGATACTCATCATTTTGTATGTCTTATATAAAAGAGCGTACAAAAAAGGATCATCTCTTCTAAAGAAGCACCTTTTAATTGCTGCTATCTCGGCATATGCATCGAGTCTTTTTTTATTGCCATTCCTGCTAGTTTTCATCGAATCATTAATTGATAAATTATAAATATGAATAAAAGAATGTATGAAATTAAACGATTTACACTTGGCGAATTAATTATAGTTCTAGGTGTTATCGTGCTAGTAATAGCACTAATAGCGGTGTCCTTAATGAATAAAAAACCCAGGCCTCCACACAGAGTAGATTGCACTGCAAATCTGAAACAGATCGGGTTGGGTTTGCTGATGTACTCAGGAGACAATGATGGTTTTTTTCCAATTACACCCAGCGGAAATAATTTTGAGCCTCTTAACCGGTTGGAATTATTAGCAGATTCGAAGGTCTATGGTTGCCCCTTTGCATCCACCCTTGCAACAACTGCACGCAACTCAAATTATCTCTATGGTGGTAGTGGAATTCGTGATGATATTACCGAAGCAAATACGACTACATTGGCCATGGATCAATCTGGCAATTACCCCGATAACTTGTGGATGCATGCAATTTTTGTTGATGGGCATGTTGAAGGCTCGAAGCCGGATGGGAAACGAACCTGGAATAGCAATTAGTTATGTATAAAAACCTACATGTTCTACTGAACTACATGGTAAAAAATAGCATTATAAGAAAAATTGCTCCACCATGTAGGGCATGTAGTACATGTAGAAATGGATGAACGATTAGATCTTGGCAGTTGGCAGGATGGCACACAAACCTGGAACAGTAATTAAGGATAAAAACATGAAAAAGAAACGATTTACACTTGGAGAATTGATAATCGTATTGGCAATATTGGTGATACTGGCTTTGATGGTAAGCATGTATCTTCCAGATCGTTATCGCCATGAAAAGCGAAGACGGGTAAATTGCAATGCAAACTTAAAACAGATTGGCCTGGCATTGTTGATGTATTCCGGAGATGCGAATGGTTACTTTATCCTCACGCCGAATGGTAATAATTTCGAACCACTGAATCAAATGGAATTGTTGAATGATTCCAAAGTATTTGGTTGCCCCAGTTCAATTGATATAGCGATAACTGCACGGAGCTCAACGTATCGCTATGGCGGCAGTGGTATTCGCGATGACAATACCGAAGCTACAACAACAACTTTAGCTACTGATCGTTCTGGTAATCACCCAGCTAATTTATGGATAAATGTCCTGTTTGTTGATGGACATGTGGAAGGCTCGAAGCCTGATGGTACACAAACCTGGAATAGTAATTAGATGGAAATGAAAAAAAAACAAAGCGGAGTTGAACATGAGAGCATGGAATTTGGAATGCTTGCAAACTGCATTTTTTATACATTTGTAGTAGGGGTATTCTTATCTTGCTTGATGAATATATGGTTTCTATGTGGTGAGCTTTTTTCAGGTTGTAAGTCAATTCAAGCTCTTTTGTACGGGATAATAATCTTCGTATATCCCATACTTCTAATTATTATGTATAGGCTATATAAAAGAGCGCACAAGCAAGAGTACTCGACCTTAAAGAAACATCTAATTGTTGCAAATATAAGTTCACTGGTATTGAGTATATTTTTATTTCCACTCAATGGTTTTGGTGTTATTTGGGTCTTTCTTGAGCCACTAGTTAGAATAATAAAACAGATAATTTAGGAGAATATTTTGATAAAGAAACATTTTACTTTAGGGGAGTTAATTGTAGTACTTGGGGCCGTATTGCTTATTCTAGTCTTAATTCTTATTTCGTTTGCGAATCAACCCAGGGATAGTTCTCGTGACAGAGTGAATTGCAATGCAAATCTAAAACAGATTGGCCTAGCGTTGTTGATGTACTCAGGAGATGCAAATGGTTATTTCATCCTCACTCCCAGTGGCAATAATTTTGAGCCGTTAAATACATTAGATATCTTAAATGATTCCAAGGTTTTCGGATGCCCAAGTATAGTCAAATCTGATAGCTCAAATTATGCTGATTTAGCAACTACCGCACGCAGTTCAAATTACCGCTATGGCGGAAGCGGTATTCGCGATGACAATACCGAAGCTACAACAACAACTTTAGCTACTGATCGTTCTGGTAATCACCCAGCTAATTTATGGATAAATGTCCTGTTTGTCGACGGACATGTGGAAGGTTCAAAGCCGGATGGTAAACGAACTTGGAATAGTAATTAGATATGTATAAAAACTACATGTTCTACTTCAACTACATGGTAAAAAATATTAAGCACTATGAAAATACACACCATGTAGAGCATGTAGCACATGTAGAAATGGATGAATGATTAGATCTTAGCAGTGGCGAAATAGAACAAAAACCTGGAATAATTATTATGGAGAAAAAGAATGAATAAGAATCGCTTTACCCTCGGTGAATTAATCATCACAATCTTTATTCTGGTGATTATTGCAGGAATGATTATTCCTGTGATATCGAAAGCACAACAGAACCGTGACAACCGAGCTTCGAGATGTTGGAGCAAT
>JABSQK010000642.1 GCA_013215875.1 Lentisphaeria bacterium | reverse complement strand
GGTCTTGGATCATGTCGGCCATTCATATGACCAGACAGTGCTAGATCTCATGAACAAGCTTAAGCCAGTTGAGCAAGTAAGCGCAGCAACGCCAAAAAGACCCCCACCTCTTATGTCCGGGGCAGGAGCGGCTTCAAGTATTAGAGTTTCACCCAGGCGTCTGGACCTGGCAGCCTGGATGGTAAAAGTCATGCTAGCGGATGGTATAATTGATGACAAGGAAATGGCCATTATTGATGACTACGCTGAGGCATCCTTAATTCCGAAACCCAAAATGCAACAGATCATCGATTCCATGAAGGCAGGAACTCTTGATGTTGAAATACCGACAGAATACGAAGAAATGAATGAGTGGTTAATGATCATGGCAGGCATAGCACTGGCTGACGGGAAAGTGTCTGGAGAAGAAAAAACTGCCTTGCTGGCACTTGGAAAGCACAGTGGTTTTACAAAGTATGATATTAACCAGATCATCCAGAAGAAACGCAGTGAAATTTATAAGCAGACCAAAGCACAAATGAAAAGCTATGCCTGAAGCTGAAGCAGCAGTCGCCATAATCAAAACCTCCACCGATGACTATCTGCTTCTGCAACGCGCCTCCAATCCACAGGATCCCTGGTCAGGACATTTGTCTTTACCCGGCGGCAGACGTGAAGACGAGGATGACAGTTTGCTGGCTACTGCCATACGCGAATGCAAAGAGGAATGCGGCATCCAATTATCCGAAGATGATTTATTAGAGGTACGGCCGCAGCGCCTCGCAGGACGCTATGCCGGAGACCCTATACTTGTCGCACCTTTTCTCTTTGAGTTGCAATCCCGGCAAGAATTACACTTGGATGAAACGGAAATTGCAGATGCCTGGTGGGTCGAGAAAGCGCAACTCATAAACGATGATCGACATTTTGAACAAGCAATGACAGCGGATAAAGAGCAACTCTTTCCAGTTGTCCGTATCGATGAATCAGCCATCCTCTGGGGCTTTACCTACGAGGTACTGTTCGAACTTTTGAGGGAATAATGAACCTTTTTCTCATTATTGGCCTAATCGTACTGATTTTTATTTGGTTGGTATGGGTCAGCCGTTTTAGTCTGCATTGCAAAGCAGCAATTGTAGCAGTGAAAGAAAAAGACGGGAATGTTGATGACACCTTTATCGCTTTTTCCGGAGGTAATTTTGGCGCTTACCATCGAACGAAAGTCTTAGAATTTACGAATGGTATTTGTAGTGTTCTTGTCATATCAGAATACAGAAGAGGCGGGTTATTCGAAGGGGAATCCAAGCATATTGTAAAGGTCGATAAAACATACAATATACTGGGCATCGAAGTTGTAGAATTCTCAAATGAAGAGAAAGAGAATGGCTAAACAATAGACGCATGGCAATTGAACGAAAAAAGATCTACGCTGCGGCGCGGGAAATACCTTATGGCATGGTTGCGACCTATGGGCAGGTTGCCCGCATGGCGGGCTATCCGAACCATGCCCGACAAGTCGGCTATGCTATGGCGGCACTCGAGGATGGCAGCGATGTTCCCTGGCACCGGGTGATAAATGCAAAGGGTATGATCAGTATTCGGTCTGAAGGCGATTGTGAAAATTACCAGCAAGAACTGCTCGAGCAGGAAGGTATCATTTTTAAAAACGATAAAGTATCGCTTTCAAAATACCGATTCCTCGGTTAAATTATAATTTTATGCCCAGTCATTCGGGGAAGCCTTTTTATTTTACCCCAATGGAACGATACTAATTCACTAACAATTGAGGACAATCATGGCCGACTTAAAATCAACAGCTTTTGAACAACTACATATTGATGCCGGTGCCCGTATGGTGGAATTCGGTGGCTGGAATATGCCGGTACAATACGACGGCATTATTGCCGAACATAATCATACCCGTGAACAGGTTTCATTATTTGACTGCAGTCACATGGGGCAATTTCGCGTAAAAGGACCCAATGCTGGAACAGAGCTCGATGCAATTTTACCACGCTGTGCAGCGAATCAAAAACATGGCAGCTGCCGCTATAACTTTATCTTAAATGAATCTGGTGGCGTGCTCGATGACTTAATCGTTTACCGCCTAAATGATGACGAATTTTACATTGTTGTTAATGCCGGCACCTGTGAAGGGGATGCGGCGTGGTTTAAGCAACATCTTAAAACTGCAGAATTCATAGATGAATCGGCCAGCACCTCCAAGCTCGATATACAGGGCCCTGAAACAATGGCCGTCATGAAAGAGCTGGGCTTCGATACAGAATTGCTGCCGGGTTATTTCAAATTTATTGAAACTGAACTGGATGGCATGCCTTTACTCCTCAGCCGCACGGGCTACACCGGGGAACTTGGTTTTGAACTGTATTTTCACAGCGACCAAAGTGAGGCTGTGTGGGCAAAAATTATGGGCTGTAGCCATGTAAAACCAGCCGGGCTTGGGGCGCGCGATACCCTACGCCTGGAAATGGGCTACCCTCTCTATGGTCATG
>JABSQK010000641.1 GCA_013215875.1 Lentisphaeria bacterium | reverse complement strand
CAATGGTTTTTCTGTGAAAATTGGCAAGCCATATTTAGCCAGATCACCGATCAGGATACCGTGTCTGTTAAATGGTTGTGAAGCGACAATACCATCGAGCTTTTCTTTATCGAGCATCTCTTCATAGGTCGCGTACGTTTTTGTTACGCCATAGCGCCGGGCTACTTCTTCACGTTGCTTTTCTTTCACTTCAGCGATTGCCACTACATCACAGCCACTATTTACTGCGTAGTTACGCAAGTGTGCACATTGTCCCATTCCACCTACACCCACAAAACCAATCTGAGCTTTCTTTTCGTCTGCCATTTTATTACCTTGTTCTTTCGTTAATTTTACGATTGGCCATAGGCACCTATTCGCTATAGGCACAACCAATCCAGACTGTTAATTCATATGATTATTGTTAATCAACAGGCTGACTAATACTAGTAGTAATACAGGGTAGTGTCAACCCTAGAGCCCTGAATTAGGACGGATTTGCATTAGTTTTTAAATTAAAAAAAGCCCTGATCCGAAAATATCGCAATCGAGAGCTTTGTCACAGCTTAAATTTAGGTAATTACAGACTACCAGCGTCTATCAACATGTGCTTTCATGAAGGCCAAACCATCGCTGGCAAGCTGCTCTTCTGAGTCATACATTTTACGCCAGATCTTGGTGGCCGCGGCGATGGCAGGTAAAGCCAGACCAAAGGCCTCTACAGTCAGCCAACCATCATAGTTTACTTCCTTGAGTGCATCCCAGGTATCTTCCCATGGAATGTTGCCCTGCCCTGGTGTGCTGCGATCGTTCTCTGATATATGCACATGAGCCATATAAGGTGCTGCCCGCTTGATCGCTGCGATAGGATCCTTTTCCTCAATATTTGCATGAAAGGTATCGTACATGAGACGACAATTGGGATGATCTACTGCTTCGACAAAACGAACCGCATCGTCTATGCATGTTAGAAGGTATGTTTCAAAACGGTTGAGCGATTCACAAGCAAGCATAACATTTGCTTTTCCAGCACGGTCAGCAACCTGCTTCATGGAATCAACCCCGCGGGCCCATTCTTCATCAGTCGGTCCTTCGCCACTAAAGATTCCAATGGCACTGTGATAAGGTCCACAAAGCGTTTCAGCGCCAAGCGCTTCACAACAATCAACTGTCAACAGGTTGGCATCTGTACCCGCCTTTTGAATCGCATCGTCCATACTGATTGGGTTCTCATCTTCACCACGTACTGTAACTGCTGTGCGGCGCAGTCCCATGTCGTCGAGGATCTTACCCCATTTTTCCCAGTGGGCTGTGTCCAGTTCAAATATTGGTAATTCAACGCCATCATAACCCATCGATTTCACATTTTCCAAAACCGGGATTAAGCCATCGTGCATAAGATCTGTCCACAACAGAAAATTCATTCCATATTGCATAGTTATTTCCTTACATGTTTGTGTTTTAAAATTTTATTAAATGTACCACCAGAATTCCAGCCGTCCAGCTCAATCCGGTACTAGCCTAGTGAATTCATAAAACATCTACTGCAAGGGCGAATTATTGCAGTATCAGTCACTTAGGCTGACGATAATTTTGAAGTACCTCGGCACGCCTACACCCATCTTGCAGCCCCAAATGACTGCTACTTTTACACTTAGCCCTTTCGCTACGAGATTTATGAATTCACCAAGCTTGCCTGGTGAAAGTAAATTTGTGGTAAGATATTATTTCTATTTGTTCCGCTAGAGCCCTGATTCCGTACCCGACTTAATCTTCCGTGTCTTCGTCTTCGTCCTTGTCCTCGTCTTTCTTATCTTTCTCCCCATCTTTCTTGTCTTCGTCTTTCTTATCTTTTTCCTCTTCTTTGTCCGGATCCTCGCCTCTTAAAATTCGTTGCAATCGTTCATTCTGTGCCTTGAGCACTGCCTTTTCATCCAGTAAGATTTGTTTCTTGAGTTCTGCTTCCAATCGTTGGACCTTTTTCCAATTCATCGCATAATCCCACTCTAGAACATCTTCCTGCATTCGAATCTTGATTAATTCCTTTAAGATTGTTTTACTTCCGTTTGTTTTAACAAAGGCTACGACGACTTGTTTGCCCAGCTTAATGCCCTTCAAGCCTTTTAATTTTCCTTCCAATCCCAAATCGCCAATTTTTAATCGTTCATCCATTTTAAGTATTTTCTGAGCGACATTATTTACAACGCCTCTCCATTTGCTGTTACCAGGAGCAGAAATGATCAACAGTTTATCATTTGTTAATAAATATCTTTTCAGTAATTTCATACTGTCTGGATGTTTTGGTTTAAATCCCTTTTCCACATTTATCATCAATGCAGGTAAATCATGTAGCACCCGGGGGTCCAACTCGGCGCCGAGAATTGCATAGCCAAATGAAATGTTAGTCTCTTTCGAATATTTCTTTACTGCATGGCTTACCACTGAATGCTTTGGAAGTTTGCCAGACCAGGCCCACACACCGATTGCCGGCGGACGAATACTTTGATTCAAAAACATCAGGCCGTACAAAACTGACAAAAGATCCTGGTCTTGTTTATGAAAATTTACATGTCGTCTGGTGTAGGTGAATTTTCCGCGTTTCTCTTTAGGTAATTTTTCCTGAGCAGTTTTATAGTTTCTCTGTAAGATTGCTACATGCCGCGCAGCCAAACTACTCATTGGCCGGAATACTGTACCCACCCTACACCAGCTGCCCTCATCTTCCTGCATACCGACAAGGTAAGAAGACAAATAAGGACGAAGATAAGCACTGATTCCGCGGGGTTTTTCCAGGATGCTGCCAAGATTGGCTATGTAGGCAATCGAATTCAGGCTGCCTGGAATGATTTCTGGGTT
>JABSQK010000640.1 GCA_013215875.1 Lentisphaeria bacterium | reverse complement strand
GATTTGATGACTCTTCTCACCGAGAAAAGAGTCGTATGCCGTAAAGTCATTGCGCGGAACCATAAAGCGGTCCGGTGTTACATTGCCAGAAACCACAGCCTCACCCAATCCGTAGGATGATTCCAAAACCAAACGCTCGGATGCTAAATCATTCGGATCCTGAGTAAAGAGAATACCCGAAATTTGCGAGGGATACATGACTTGTACATTTACTGCAGTGCCAATGATGCCACGAATATCATTGCGCTGTCTATAGGTAATCGCGCGTTCGGAATGCCACGAATTAAAAACTGCGCTGATACATTCACAGAGCACTTGCCAGGGGTCCGTTGGAAAGGGACGACCGGCTTTTTTAGCATAGATCTCAAGACAACGATCGACAGACTGTCGATCCGCTTTATCGCCATCACCACTGGCACCAAAGTCGTCCTCAGGAATGTCCTCCACAGTGTGTGCAAACATCAAAATAAATTGTGTATAAACCGACCAGAACTCTGGTGGATTGCCCAACTCCTCAGCCAAATCAGGATGTAAACCGCAATTGAGCAAAGTATCCATCATCCCGGGCATCGATACAGCGGCACCGGAACGGACTGAAACGAGCAATGGATCCTTTCCTTTTCCAAATGATCGACCCGTCGATTTTTCCAGGTCTTCAAGATGCTTGCGGATCTCGGCTTCCAAGGTTTTTGGCCATTTTTTGCCTTCATCAAAAAAAGCACGGCAACATTCTGTGGTGATGGTGAATCCCGGTGGAACAGGCAAGTCAGCGTCGCACATCGCTGCAAGGCTCGCGCCTTTACCGCCAAGAAGATCCT
Organism: Lentisphaeria bacterium; assembly: GCA_013215875.1. GTDB lineage: Bacteria > Verrucomicrobiota > Lentisphaeria > JABSQK01 > JABSQK01 > JABSQK01. The sequence continues at coordinate 1,874 of JABSQK010000640.1, read as the reverse complement.
TGCCGGGAGGATTCGTGATCTCCGCTAAACCAGGACCAAAAGGATAAATCCATTGTGTTGCAATACTTTCGTCTATTTGCTCTTCAGGCATACAATCCCTTTTTTGATTGAGGCATAATAAATTCGGCCATCCATCATTACAGGCATACAGGTGGGATCACCAAGCCAAGCGGATTTCATCCATGATGATGTTTTCTCCACAGTTGCTTGGCATGTCATCAACCCTTTCTTACCAACATAGACCAGGAAATCCGGTGCCACCATAGGGGCAATTCCGGCTTGCACATCTTTTACCGTCTTTATAATATCGCCAGTTAGCGCATTGAGAATCAGCAGCTCACCGGCCGTACTCGTGTAGGCAAGATATTTTCTGGCAAAAACCAGGGGTGCACTCGGCATAGCACTTGTTGTTTTCCACAGTTCGTTTCCGTTAATTATATCGAAGCAGCTGAGACCGTCTTCCATTCCAAGATAAATCATCCGTTTACTAATTATTGGAGCGGTCACTGGCACAGTTTTTAATTTGAATTTACCCAGTTGCTTGCCGGTGGATGTATCGAGAACTAATACAGCTGGCTCCTTTGTCGCAACGACAATATAAGCGCCTTCAACCGCCGGCATTCCGACAATCTCGGCTGCACATGAGCTGCGCCATTTCACATTGCCTGATCTATCGAAGGCTGTTAATTGGTCCAATGCATCGACAATTAAAACACCCTGCTCTGTTAATACAAAATTGCCCGGCGCATTAGAGGCCACCGGCTGCTTCCATTTTTCGCTGCCATCGTCCAACTTAAGACAACGCAAATGCCTGTCTGCATCCCCGGGCTTTCCATCCACAAAGAAAACGTCTTTGGTGCTCACCGCAGGGGAAAGCGATACATCATTTGGCGAGCTGGCAAACCAGAGTTCCTCTGCTCCTTTGCCCTTGGCATCCGGCTCTAGACAGATAAGTCCCTTGCGTTCACCAGACAGTGGCACATAAAGTTTTTTATTCAGACATGCCATTGGCGCAGTGATGCTCATTGCTCCCTCTTTTGCTTTTTTAGGAAAACGCCAGGCGTATTTTCCCTTTGATGCAAGTGGTTGCCTGTCAATACCGCCGCCTTGTCCAGAACCACCAGCATAACCGGCCCATTTCACTTCAGCTTCTTTAGCATCACCCGGCTTGCCAAGTGATAAAATACCATCACCACCAGAGCCAACATAGATATGCCCGCGTGACACAGCCGGCGAACTGATAAAGGGTCCCAGAAATCCCACTTTCTGTTCCCAAACCCGTTTCAAGTCCTGAGCCAGACTCAAGCCATAAAGCATGCCTGTTTCAGTTACAATGTAGATATAACCATTGCTGATCGATGGCGATGTTAGCAGAGGCGCATTGGCATTCCACTTCTCGCGAAGTTTTCCAGCCTTTGTCAAGCGATATAAAAACCCGTCCCGTGAACCAAAATAAAGATGATCCTGGTCAGCAGCGACAGCGCCGAGAATTACATCTTCGGCCTTGAATGACCATTTTAGTTCACCGCTTTTCTCATCTACAGCCCAGACCTCACCCGCCGCACCGAGCGTTTTTTCCGCCGCAGAAATTTCGGCTTCGCTTTTACCGGCCGTGCGCATCTTTATCAACTCCTTGGCTTTGACCTGCTCAGCAGTCTCAATAAAATTGCCATTCCCCATGCCGATGATCACCAATCCATCTACCACGGTGGGTGGACTAAATACCGGATAGGGTGTTGGCGTTCGCCAAAGTTCTTTACCCGTTTCAGCATCCAGGCAAACGATTGCATTACCGCCCATTCCAAGACCGACAAAAACACGCCCATCGTGAAGCACCGGCGATGTTTCTGCATCCGGGAACTGTTTGGGGTCCG
>JABSQK010000064.1 GCA_013215875.1 Lentisphaeria bacterium | reverse complement strand
TGTCATTATCAAATATGCTTGCGCCGCCATTCACTGAGTTTGGTATGGTGCTATCGACCAGTTCCGTAATGGTTGTTGTGGCATCATCGCTGGCGACCGGCGAGTCATTGGCGCCTTTAATGGTGATGTTTATATTGGCTGTTCCAGTACCGTTACCGTCAGTGATCTTGTATGTAAAAATGTCAAATAAAGGGGTACTGGTTGTACCAATCGCATTTACTGCAGCAATGCTATTGTCTAAAAAGTACTTGTAAGTACCATCACTATGTTTAATTTCGATGTCACCATACATACCTGTCAGAGTCGTAGTTCCTCCTGTGTCTGAAGTGAGACTAAAGGTATCGCCTTCCGGGTCACTATCATTGGCAAGAATATCGCTCCCATCCACTGAATTTGTCCCTGTACTGTCTGCCAGCTCAGTTATCGACGTGCCGTCGTCAACAGCAACAGGTGAATCGTTGGCACCTTTTATGGTGATGGTGATGGTGGCAGTTTTTTGGGTGGGCCCACACCAATAGAAATAACAGAACCAATCTCTGGTTTGAGATAAGTTTTCTCTGAGATGGTAATCAAAAGCATCTGCTAAGGTCTCACCCGTATCCAGGTCATTTACAGTTGCGTTTGCATCGTTTAAAGTGTAATCGAATGTTCCATCAAGTACGAAAATTCTAAGGGTCCCATAAGTACCTACTAAGGTTTCAGTAGTAGCTGAATTCTTAAGGTGAAATAGAATGTAATCGTCGGCGTTAAAATCATTATCATTGCTGGTAACATCTCCGACCACTGTATTTGTTGATATACTATCATCGATCAGCTCAGTAATCGACGCAGAATCATCCTGCGGGTCGGGAAAAGAAAAATCGTATGCGTCTATTCTGACCGGAAAAGAAAAATCGTATGCGTCTATGACAATTTCATTCGTATCGATATCACCAGATTCGACTTCAAGTCCCCAGTCACCATCTTTTCCAGTGATATCATCCGACGCTGCCACATCGGCTCCGGTTAGTGCTGCAAGTTCCCCCAGAAAGTTCACACCTGCTTCAGTACCCGCAACATCGCAACCGTAAAATAAAATATCGCCGTCTCCGCTGAGGGCATTACCCCAGATTTCCAACTCGGAATCGTATAGAAAATGATTTTCTATACTGAGCGTCGTATTTCCAAGATATATTGTGCCGGATTCTCCGTGTGAGAAAATGTGCACAGCATCGAGATCTGAATAGTTTGCCAGAATCTCAGCGATCTGCTGCACCCCGTCACGATCGCTATCAAGGATAACATGAGTAGTGCCAATAGGTAAGCCGTTGATAATCGTCTGTGGATCTTGCACATCCCAGTCAATGATCGCTAGGCTATTGATAGACAATGCCTCAACTGTCTCCAGGATGGAGTCGGAGCCAGCATCCTCCGATGCTTCTTGAGTCTGCAGTGGAACATCAATAACTGTTGAAGGCGAATCCTGGAGTACGTCGCTACCATTACTTGCAGAAAGCAGTACGCGCGTTTCAAGTTGTTCAAGACCCCGCCAGGTCGCTTCTTCATGGCGGATACGTTTATTCTTGAATTTATTTTTTATCTTTTGAACAAAGCCCTTTTTAGGTTTGGGCTTTTCTTGATTTAGACTTGGGGACCCTATGCCGCGCCGATATAGTTGTCCGTCGTCGCCTTTGATTAAAGGCGCGAGTCGTGGGGCAATGTAAAAACCTTTCTCAGCTAAGCCAAGAGCGGTCATTAAGCGGCCGGCTTTGCGTCGATTGCAGCGATTGCTATAAGCTATTTTTTCTACTAAAAGGTCGCAATTTCCACTAAGTGTGCCCAGAAACTTTAATAAAAAAAAATACATAAATGTTCACCTTATACTTAAATTATAGGTAATTTAAGCCATTTTTTCAAGTCTTTCGAGTCGGCAAATATTACCACTAAAAAATAGTGCCTACCGACAAAATAGCGATTTATGCTTGTGGGAACAGTTATTTTTAAGTCTTAAATTGATGGCCAAAAAAGCCCAGATCTGGCGTGAAGAATTTGAGGCTTATCTAATTTTAGCTACATGGGGTATTTTCAATATGATGATAGTCATTTGAATGACTTGTTAATGAGCCAACTGAACTTACTTGCTCATATATTGTGGGATTGATTATTGAATCATCATTCGTATCTATCAATCCAGAATTAAATATGAAATTTACTGTGCCTGAAATTGTTTCACCATAGCTGTCTATAATGGTATAGGAGATTTGTGCATCCGTATTAAAAGATTCTAAAAGCAACTGCCCATCCCTGTTCACGGTAAGTATAAGTCCGGAAAGTAGTTCAACAGTCGTGCTTGAATCGACAGTGAATGTATATGTTACTTCATTATCATCTTTGTCGATATAGGTGAATGATTCTATCTCACCCAAAGAGAAAGAATAACAGGCGAAGATTAATAGATACATTTTTCATTCCACCTCCCGCCCCACCTGAACAAGTAGGTGAAAATCCATCGAAACCAATTTTGGATCCTGAATACGAAGAAAAGATTAATTTAAGGAATTATCTTATATCCAAGGGTGCGAAGAAAAGTGCAGATTTGGATGCAGCAAATAAATAAGTGGATTAGGCAGATCGATTAAAGTACTTGTGCTAACTACCACTGAATTGTAATTTCGTCTCTATTAATAGGGTAACACTCTTTTGAAGTTTTTTTAGTAACTTAAAAGGAGTTTACCAATGAGTAAGCGACAAACAAAGACTAAATCGAGTAACAAGAAAAGAC
>JABSQK010000639.1 GCA_013215875.1 Lentisphaeria bacterium | reverse complement strand
TGAACCGGGGACTGAAGAAGATAAATTCGTATTGTGTTGCTTGTGCTCAGCTTGTTGAACTATGATGGATAATAAGTAGCAATTCAACATTGCTATGTTAAATTTAGCGAATGAACTTTAACGAGGCAAAATTTTAACTCTTTGTGAATGCTCAATCAATAAATAATCTATTCAAACTTGAAGATAAGTATACCTTGCAGGAGGGGCAAATTATACTTTCCGGCCTTCAGGCACTGGTGCGTTTGCCCTTGGACCAGGGAGCAGCAGATAAACGCAATAATCTCACTACAGCAGGTTTCATTTCCGGCTATAGGGGATCGCCCCTTGGTGGGCTCGATACATTACTGCACAATCAAAAACACCTCTTGGATGAACATGATATTCGTTTCATGCCCGGGATAAATGAGGACCTTGCAGCCACCGCAGTTTATGGTACTCAAATGGCTGATTTTTTCCCGGATGCCAAATATGATGGTGTTTTTAGTATGTGGTACGGTAAAGGACCCGGAGTTGACCGGAGTTGTGATGTTTTTCGCCATGGCAATTTTGCCGGTTCCAGCCGTAAGGGTGGGGTACTTGCAGTTGCTGGTGACGATGGTTTATCCAAATCATCTACCCTTCCGTCTGCTATAGAAGCCGCTTTCTATTATTTATGGATGCCCTTGTTTCATGCAGGGAATGTTCAGGAAATATTGGATTACGGGCGCTATGGTATAGAACTTTCACGGTATTGCGGGCTGTGGAGCGCCTTGAAAGTTACGACGAATGTCTGCGATTCATTTTGTACTGCTGAAGTCAGTGTCGAACGCTTAAATATTCTTAAGCCGGATTTCGAGATAAATAATGAAGTTTGGACCCCAAGCCAGAATATTCTTCTGCTACCACCTTATAGCCTGGAGCTTGAACATGAGATTATATATGAGCGTCTAGAGGCAGCGAAGTATTTTGCGGAACAGAATAAGATAAACCAGATCTTTAGCCATGGTGATCGAGATAAAATTGGAATCGTTTCTACGGGTACGAGCTGGTACTGCATGATGGAGGCATTCGCTTCGATCGGCATCGGCGAAAAAGATTTGGCAGAAGCTGGAATTCGGTTGATGAAGCTGGGCATGGTTTATCCGTTACCGGATAATCAGATAAAAGAATTTTCAAAGGGGCTGGAGCGCATCCTGGTCATCGAAGAAAAGCGTTCATTTATTGAGCTGTTTATCCGCGAAATATTATATAATGAAACAGTCCGACCTGTCGTGATTGGTAAGAATGATGAATCCGGAGATAGATTGGTACCAGCGGATGGCGAGCTGGATGCAGACCTAATAGTTAAAATATTTGCCCGTGTATTTCAGTTCAAGAATGATAAAATTAGTGAACGAATCAAACAAATTGACGAAGCGCAATCAATCGTATTAGAAAAATCGATTGTACGTCAGCCCTACTTCTGTTCAGGATGTCCGCACAATAAATCAACGCAGGTTGTTGAAGGCTCGATTGCCGGTGGTGGTATTGGTTGTCATGCTTTGGCTATTTATATGGAGCGTTCTAATTTTGGCATTACCCATATGGGCGGCGAGGGTGTGCAATGG
>JABSQK010000638.1 GCA_013215875.1 Lentisphaeria bacterium | reverse complement strand
GTGGTCAACTGAGTCGTCCATTGCGTCCTTATTTTGTTTCTTTCGCGGATCATATAGATGTCGTGATAGAACCGCACTTTGAACCGGACAATTGTTTTAATAAAATGCCGCATACTTTTTATGGCTATGTCTTTGCAGTAATTACTGTTAAACGGAAACGATCTGTTAGGATAGGTTTCGACCCGGCACCGGGTATGGCAATCAACGATCTTTGGCTCAATGGAAAAAAGCAAAATGCCAAACACTGGGCTTATCCGAAAGACCCGCTCTTTTCTGAGCGGGAATTAGGGCCAATCAAGCAATCCACTCTTGATCTGACATTTCCTAAGGGCCAGCATCTGATCTGTGCACGGCTGGAAAATATTTATGGGCCGGGAATTTTAACAATTGGATTTGGGGTGGAATTGCATCCGGATGTCTCTGTGCAGGGATTAGATGGTAAGCATGATCTAAGTATTATCCCGCATAGTCCAGAAGAGGATCCATTGAATCGAAAATTGTCCCGTGCGAAAACTGTGGCAGACCTTGATGCAACGGGAGCGTCTTTTAAGCATATCAATTCTCCCTTAAGCGATGTTGATCGCACAGCATATCTTGCCTGGGAAACGTATACACAAGACGACAGTATCATAGATGATGCAACGAATTGCCTGTCTGATAATGCTGAACTTAGCACTGTTCATACGGGTGCTGGCGACCGTTTTATGATTATTGATTTTGGAACAGAAGTTGTAGGTGCCTTGGAATTGAATTTAACTGCTGAAGCGGGAGTGGAAATCGTTGCAGGTTATATGGAGAAATTTATTGGTCTGAAAGAAATGAATTCTGTTGATACCTTGTGGTCCGGGGGAAGTACTGCTTCGTCCTATACAACAAAAAAGGGTGCTCAGAGTTGGCAGACATTTTGGGGCTACGGATTTCGCTACCTGGTATTGCAGTTCCGTGGTATGACTCAGGACCTACAAATACAAAGTTGCCGGGTACGCAGCATTCTTTATCCGATGGCTGGCGATGCACAATTTCATTGCGATGATTCACTGGTCAACCGCATACATGACATCGGCCGTCGTACTATTGAATGTTGTTCGATGGATACTCATGTGGATTGTCCCGGATTCGAACAGGTATTCTGGGTGCATGATGCCTACCCACTGCATGGCTATCGCATCGAAGACGGTAACCCTGAATACGTTCGCGATATGATCGATATGATTGCCAGTGCGCCACAATGGTCGCGCATTCCCAGCAGCTCATGGGGCTTTCAACCATCGAAGTATTATATCGAATGCCCAATTACCTTTGGCTACTTTGCCTTAAGCATTGAAGACTATGTTATGCGCACCGGTGATATCGCATCTCTAAACAAACTGTTTCCATTGCTGCGCAAGCAGATGGATAGTTTCTTGAAACTTGCTGATGATACAGGCTTGATCAAAGCAGTGAAGGGCTGGTACTTTGTTGCCTGGGGTAAGTTTGACTGGACATATGATGGAGTGATGACAGCATCAAATGCTTCGATGATTGGCGCATTGAAAGCAATGAATCGCTTAGCAATTTTAATGAAGAAAAAGTCTGTCGGTAAAATTTATGCATCACAAGCCGTGGTGAGTGAGGCGAGTTTATTGAAACATTGCTGGTCGCCCAAGCGCCAGGCATTTGTAGATTGTATTCATGCGGATGGTTCATTGTCCGATGCAGTCGGCCAGGAGACCAATGC
>JABSQK010000637.1 GCA_013215875.1 Lentisphaeria bacterium | reverse complement strand
GATAAATAAAACTGTCGTTTCTTTGCCGGCCCTATTAACCACGCTTTCGTTCCAAAGCCCGCGGGAAAGCCATGCCCCATAGCATAAATCCCATGTAATTCTTTTGCTTTAGATAACTCACTAATTCGTTTTAAAATCGATTCAGATGACTGCCCCTCTCCTGGAAGAAGCTCAATAACTTTATAGCCCTCTGTCTCTAAAAATCGCTTACTCCCTTTCCATTGTATGGCGAATCTACCCATACCGCCAAAATCGCCTGTCCAGATCATTACGATTGTATTTGGCACATAATTCGTCTTAGCATCATTGCTCAACCAGTGCTTTTTCTCTTTTAATGACAAACCAGTGCTTTCAGCAATAAGCTTTGGCGATGCCATCTTCATCTGTATTTTCGCATTGCCTTCTTGCTTCCGCAAAACAAGACTTTCATCAGCAGCGACCAGGACAAATATACAAACTAAGAAAATAAAGATACGCATAGAGACATATGTTTGGTGTTTAGAATTAAATGATCTCTTACGTTTAGCACTTTGATTTGGAATTGCCAGCGCGTAAGAACCTTCGATTGTTTGTGAGACCGATATAAACCGAAAAATCCTTTTGATCATCTGGATTTTCCAGCAGCCTGCTCTATAATCAGATAATTAATCATACTTGGAGCAATTTAATTGAAGAACAAAGTCCTTACAGACGAACAAGTCGCTTATTACCGAGAGCATGGTTATCTGGTTCTTAAAAACTGGATTCCCGCAGATGAAATTGCCCGCATCCAAGAAGACATGGACCGCTTTATTGATCCTCCCGAGGGCCATCATAAAGATATGGTCATTCGTGATAACATGTTGAGCCGAATTACCTTTCCTCTCTATCATGCCGAAAGTTTTAGACACACCTATGCCAGTCCACAAATTCTCGGCCTGGCTCATGATATATATGACGGAAATTTCTCGACCTTTGCTGAATCAATCGTGGTAAAATTACCCGGAGATGCAGGTATTGATTGGCACCAGGATGGCAATTATACGCCAGACCATACCTTTGACCGTGGTCTCAACATTGGCATCTATCTACAAGCCTCACGAATTGAAGACGGCTGTCTGTTTGCTGTTCCCGGCTCACATCTAGAAGGTCCAGCTGATCTTGACGCATTGAATGAAGGCGATTTTATGATTGATGATGCAATTCCGGTGGAAGTAGAAGCTGGCGATGTCATTCTACACAGTCGCAGTCTTATTCACGGGTCCGACCTGAATCGCTCCGACCGGAAACGAATTACCTATTACATGGGTTTTCACGACCGGCTTTCTGTGGACAAGCTTTTCAGTCCCGAGGAGATAGAAGACCGCATGCAGTTTATTTCTATTGCAATAAAAGACCGTGCAGACTCCGGATTTTATCCCGATGAAGAACCGTTTGAATCCCCTATCCTTCCTGCATATCATAAATTGGATGATGACGCCTGGGAAGCACTATTCCACGGCAATGCCCTCGGCTTTTAAATACATTCCCATTCATAAGCCATAGCCATAACATCCAAATCCAAAAAAGAAAAAATCATATAAATATCAAATATAACAGGGTCAGGCTCTGTAATTTGACAAACTGCGCATATGTGTTATTGTATGAAAAATGAAGGATAAATCATGCGGAAGTTGCGGATGAAGGTACTCGCTAGAGATACGTTTTATCATACAATGAATCGGTTGTTTCGATATCGGAAGGATGAAAAAAATGTATTCGATAAGGAAGATAAAAAATACTTTGTAAACTTGATGACGAAACTTACAGACTACTTCAATGTGGAAATATCTTCGTACTGCATAATGAGTAATCATTACCACATCATATTTAAACAGAAATGTGAACTGCTGTCACGCCCGGATGCGACACGACGATACAATGAATACTACCAAGATCTGAAAAAACCTAAGATACTCGAATACAAAGGTGATAAAGATACCCTCCCCTACATGCTTGTAGAAATTGATAATACCCGTGAACGCATGCGCGATATGTCTGAATTCATGAAGGTTCTACAACAAGCATTTACCACATGGTACAATAGACGACATGACAGATTCGGAACCCTGTGGGCAGACCGCTTT
>JABSQK010000636.1 GCA_013215875.1 Lentisphaeria bacterium | reverse complement strand
CATCGGAAAACTCTGTGATCAATTTTATATTTCTATTTAGACTGTGATTTAACAGGTCGGTCAAATCAATAATAGATACCATAAGCTGGCTGCGGTTTTCTTCACTGTCGCTATTTCGTGAAAGTGTTAAGAGCTGCTTTGTCAATCTGGCTGAGTTATTGGCAGCTTTCAGAATTGTTTTAACTTGTTTTTGTAATCGTTCATCATTAATTTGCGAATAGAGATATTCGGAGATTACCATGATGCAAGTAAGTTGATTGCTGAAGTCATGCGAGATCCCGCTCGCCAGGTGACCGATTGATGCCATTTTTTCTGTTTGCTGGAACTCCTCCAGTAAAATCTCAAATTCATCAGCCCGCAGCAATGCCTCAACTCTGTTCTCCAGAAACTTAAGCAGCAGTTTCATTATAGACTCAGCTGTCTCCATCTCATCTGGATCCAGCATCCAATAATAAAAATAGGACGTATCATTTATGGTGATTTTTTTTACGAGTATTCCTGGAGCATTGACCAATCCTTCAAAAAATGAACTGTAAATTTGCTTATCAGACTCAACTGCTTTTCCGTCTATAAGTGAATACACTTCTATAAGTAGATCATCGGATATTTTTTGGTAGATTTTTGCATCTAGAGCATTAAATTCGGGCGATGTTTCGACAAGCTGAACCATAAGCTCATCAACGGATGTGCTTTGGCCAAAATTTACATAGAGCTCGCTCAGTTTATCTATCATATATCCCTTATATATAAGGATAGAAATTCTGGCATTACGATGCAATAGGACAAGACTAAAAAAGCAGAATAAAAGACATAAAAAATAGGATATAAAAGTTTCACCATGAAAGAGTTATGCAATATTTACCAATAAATTTATTGCCGGAGCAATTGGCATATGAAAGATTGAGGCTAAATTCACTATATGAATAGTTTAAAAGCATCTATTATGACAGTTTTTCTCCTTTGTCTTGTCTCCTGTGCGAGCCATGGGCCAAGATCTTATTATACCTTGCGCTGGATGGAATCGCCAAACAAATCTACTTTCAAAGATATCGACCCGGATAATTTATCCAAATTTGAAATGATTCAGGATTATCATCCGGATATGGGCGAAGCGAAGTATAAGAAGTCAGTTGCAATGATACAAGAAGGCGACGTACTTGCCTATTATTTACACAAGTGGTTCGCCCGCAAGAAAATTGTCTTGGGCCAGCTAAATAAGGCAGGCTATCGTATCTTAAAATATGGGCATCTGGCAATTGTCGTAAAGGATCCAAGTGATGCAAAGAAACTAAAGATATTTTCTGCTCAAGCCTTCAAAGGTCCCAATACGGATGATGATCTAAGCAGCTTAAAATCGCATGCCTTTCACCTCTACAGGCTCGATAAACATAAACAGCTTAACTTTTCGAAGATTGATGAATTTGTTGTGCATTGCCAGAAAAAAGCTAAAAAGTGGTATGGCTATGATTTTTCCGGCATGTTCGGCCTGTGGAATTCAAAGCTCGACCCAAAAAAACCGGAAGATATTGGCCATGACTATATATGCTCGACAGTCGTTCTTGCAGCCTTCCAATACTCTGGTCTCAAGCTCAATGCTGTGCACCGTAAGGGATTTCTCGACTTAATCACCCCAAACCAGGTACTACTCTCACAGGGCTATTTCACAGAGCAGGAAAAGCTCGAAGTAAAAGCGGAGAGCCATGAATAATTTACATTTTTTTTACATCTGTTTACACTTAATTCACCATAGGATGATGCTTTTTACTATCTTATAGATAGTAAAAAGGAGAACAAAATGAAAAAGAAAAAAGCAATACTTATGCTGCTCGTAGCAGCATTACTCAGTCCCGTCCTGTGGGCAAAAGGTGGAAACGATGTAAAACTCAAAGTTGAACTGGATCGTGCAACATTGCATGCCAATCAAAATGAAAAGGTCATTTTGAAAGTCACACTCGATGCGCCCCTTGCAGATAAGCTCAAACGACGAGCTGTAAACATATGCCTGGTAATCGATAAATCCGGCTCAATGAGCGGCACTAAAATAGAAGATGCCAAAAAAGCGGCAATCTCTGTTTTAAAAAGATTGCATCCCACTGACCTGTTTTCACTGGTTGTATATGATGGTACCATACAAACACTGGTTCCGGCACAACATCCAAAAAACACAGAAGCAATAACGAAGGCAATTAACTCGATTACCGCAAGTGGCGGGACAGCACTCTTTGGTGGTGTCAGTCAGGGTGCAGCGGAAATTCGCAAAAATAATAATAAGAAATACCTCAATCGTGTCTTTCTATTATCTGATGGACAAGCAAATATCGGACCCAGCAGCCCGGAAGATCTGCAGCGTCTTGGCATTGCCTTATCTAAAGAGAACATCGTTGTTACAACCATTGGACTCGGTACCGGATACAATGAAGACCTTATGACGAAACTCGCAGTGGCGACTGATTCACTCACCTACTTTGTCGAAAACAGCAACGATCTGCCGCGTATCTTCAATAAGGAACTGGGTGATGTACTGTCAATCGTTTCAAACAGTGTGAAAATTAAAATTGATGTCATTGATGGAGTAAAGATTGTTCGTACAATTGGTCGCCAGGGACGCATCAATGGAAATACTGTAGAATTCGACATCAAACATCTCTATTCCGGTCAGGAGCTCTTTACACTTATCGAATTGGAAGTGCCGCCCACTGAAGAGAAATCGACCCGCAACCTGGCGAATATTTCATTATCCTATGAAAATTTGTTAACTGAAAAAAAGCAGACTAATAAAACTAATATTACTGCTAATTTCAGTAAAAAGGAAGCTATTGTAGTTGCCTCAGCCAATAAGAAAGTACAGGCGAGTTGTGCGCAGTTTAATAATGCTCTGGTCTTAAATCAAACGATTGTACTATTGGATCAAGGCAAACAACAGGAAGCACTCAAAAATATTGATAATAATATTATTATACTTCAGCAGCAGCAAAAAAAGTACGGTAATAAGTTACTTGAGAAGGACATTACAAATTTGAAGAAGCGAAAGAAATCCATTTCGAGTAAAAAATATAAT
>JABSQK010000635.1 GCA_013215875.1 Lentisphaeria bacterium | reverse complement strand
GTCTGGAAAAAGCGACAGGAAAAATTTTATGGCAGAAAGCCAATCCATTTTTAGAGAGCTTTCCAGAAGCAGATCGTGCGGCCGCTAAAGAAAAAGAAGCGACATACAAAAAATTGACTAAAGATTCAAATGCTCTTAGGAACAAGATTCGTAAGTTAAAGAATCAAATTAAAAAGGATAAGGAAGGCGATCATACCGAAGCAAATGCTGAAATAAAAAAGCTTCAATAGGAACAGGCTGCCTTAAATAAGCAATTGGCACCGTTAAAAGTTTTTGCCTCTCCTCGTACTCATGGGGCAAACGGTTACAGCACTATGACACCGGTAAGCGATGGCAATACAGTCTATGTATTTTTTGGTAATGGGATTGCTGCGGCTTATGATTTTGAAGGCAAGCGCAAATGGCTTCGTCTTGTCCAAAAACCAACACAAGGGTGGGGGAGTAGTGCCTCACCATTAATCGCTGATGGAAAACTCATCATACATGTGAATACGATGTATGGCTTGGATCTCAAAACAGGTAAGACAGTTTGGGAAACAAAAACACGGCATTCCTGGGGTACATCAATTCCATTTCAATTGGGCGATAAAGTACTCATCGCAACGCCAGGCGGTGATATCATAAACCCTAAAGATGGTAAAAGTCTTATCGCTAAAAAGCTTATTAAGCTATCCTACAATGCTCCGCTTTGGCATGATAATGTTTTATACTATATTCAGGCCAATTCCGCTGCCTACAGCTTTAGCTGGGAAGGCGAGAAACTCATAACAAAAGAATTATGGAAGAGTAAGCTGCAAGGTGGTCGTTACTATGCATCGCCACTTATACATGATGGAATCATTTACGGGGTTAATCAAAAATCATTTTTGACAGCACTGAATACAGCGGATGGTATAGAAATTTACAAACAGGATTTGAAATTGGGCGGCACCGCTTATCCGAGTCCTGTCTTGATTGGTACTACACTTCTTGTGAGTAGTGATAATGGAAAAACCGCTGTGATTGTAGCTGGTAAAGAATACAAAGCTCTGGGACAAAATATCAGCGAAAAGGGTCGTTCATCATTCATCATCGAAGATGATAAGATCTATTATCATGGTTTGAAAAATTTGTATTGCATTCAAGAAGGAAAGTAGATAAGACAAGTCCGGCCCGGGGGCAATATTTTAGTTCACACTAAGACATGGATTATTTGAAATCGATTAAAGGGTATGTTTTTATCGGTCCCTCGATAATTGCTTCGAAGCGCTCCGGCCAGTCCATAGTTTCGAGCACAAGTTTCCAGCGCTCAGCATGACTGTCATCTGTAATCGCTGGAAGAAAACCCAAACGCAAGTATGTCTTAATTGCCGGAATGCGAACGTCGTCTGTGGAAAGTGTCATATCGAGCCGGCCTTCACGCCGCGCCTGGTGCAGTGTTGCAAGACTCACCCAGTGCCCTAGTTTCTTACCACCATGTTCAGTATCTGCAGCAACCCAGTGGATAAAACTTGTCACTTTTCCATACATTTCATTTTGCCAGCATGAAGCAGTGGCAACAATTTGTCCATCGTCCGTACAAATAAACCAGACACGTTCCGGCCTGTAGGCATCGTCAGTGGCCATATCATTATCAAAGTCGGATGTTCCTTCTTTGCGTTCGAAGGCGACGTCGAGCAAAGCATTCCAGCCCGCTGCATCACCATCTTCAAAGTGGCGCAGATGGTAACCTTCCGGGCAATTGATCTCGGGTAATTCATCGAGCTTTGGTCGATGCATAACTAGTTGACTCAAAATAAAATCTCCTTATTGTGCTGCTCGTTCAGTGATTATTCGTTCGATATCTTTTTTAAACCAGGGTGTTAAACGTGTTCGTGAAATATAACTGCCGGTTAAATAGCGCCGTAAATGATTGATCGGTTTTACCGAGTGCCAGACATCTGAGGCACGGAGAACAAGAGTCCCTGCTGTTAATGGAATAGGAACATAATCTGCGTGTTCAACTTCATCGTCTGTGGGCGGTTGCTTATCTGCTTCTGCATCATCGACATAATTCCGTAAATGGCTGCCGGGTACATAACACAAGGCGCCGGATTCTGCAGTTGTATCATCAAGAAATAGCGCCCAGGTCAAGCGCATAAAGGGTGGTACCAAGCCGAAGTTTTCATCCATGTGTGGATCCAATGGCGGGAAAGGTGGATAGTATCGATTGGCAACGACCTCTTGCACAAACGGATCCTCATCGCCAGTAAACATGGCTGCCAGTTCTTTCGTTTCCGGGTGATTAAAAATGCGTTCAATTCCCGGGTAGCTTAAAAGATCTGGACTATCCAGGCGGGCCCGCTCACCAGATTTTTGGTCGCCAAATCCCATATCCGCACAGGCTTTATCCAGGTCCTCACGTGCTTCCTGCAGTTCAGATTCAGACAGAAAATCCGGGATGCAGCATGCACCTGTTTCTTTCACTGTATTTATTATGTCTTCTTTTGTTGGCATCGATTCCTCTTTCTGTAAGATGGGGGCTCTCGCTTAAAACTCAAGTTTTCGAGGTAAAATGTAGGCAAAATTACTATTACTTAAGTGTGGTCAGAGTGCGGGAACCGGATTGATACGATATATTGACTGTCACGATACGATATATTGACTGTCACCATTCTGGGAGTTTGCGACTTATGGGTAGCCTGACCTTTTGTTCTTACAAAATAAAATATCAACATATATAACGACATATGTGTTGACACATATGTCTTTTTGGCGCATATTAGAAGTATACAGATAGTAAGGAAAGATATTATGGAAAGGACACAGGTCTATTTAACTGATGGCTCAAGCTCTAGGCTTAAGGTATTGGCGAAGAAAAATGGGCAATCTCAAAGTGAATTAATCAGGGTTGTAATAGATAATTATTTAGACGTTCATAGCGGTCTGACAAACAAGGAAAAATTAGATATTGTAGCTAGTGCAGCTGGGTCTTGGAAAGATAACGATATTTCTTTTGAAGAAATAAGGAAATCATTTGATCGTGACTAATGGGTTTTTAGTTGATACGGATATCATAATTCGTCATCTACGTGGACGTCAAGGCTCTGAAATTGCAACAAAGCTTATCACTGAAAATTTAGATGAAATTAAAATTTCAGTGATAACAGTATCAGAATTATACGCAGGTGTAAAGGGCATAGCTGAAGAGACTCAGTTAAATAAATTTTTAGACGTCTTTGAAGAACTGCCTGTCGATTTAGAAATTGCTGCTAAAGCGGGTTATTTCAAAAACAAATGGTATTCATCTCACGGATCAGGTTTAGCTGATTGTTTAATTGCAGCCACGGCTGATCATCACAAATTGACGTTAGTAACTGGAAACTTCAAGCATTTTCCTATGCTTGAGGATAAGCTGAAAGTCGATGAATGAACGAGTTCGTTATGCGAAATGTTGTCTGGCACCATTTGGAGAGCCTGCGACTCTCATTGCCAAAAACAGCGAAAGATGTTGAATTTCTTCGATCAGTTAAGTCGTTGGAATCCATCAATGGCGGTTTTGCTATGGCATTTTGGTTCGCTCGCAATCGCAATAAAAAACTTAAAAAGATAGAATATGACATAGAGTTAATGTTGGATGCAGACCCCGACCAGCCCTAAGGGCGATAGGGTCGAAGAACTCCAGCCTTCGTAAATAAAGAAAAGTTGCCATGTCAGGAAAATTAAAACTGTTATCTGTTTCATCTTCCGAAGCTGAATTGCCGGACTGGGACCCTGATAACAATGAAGAGATATTTGTATGCCTAGACCTCTCCATAGGTTTTGCTGGCGAAGAGGGTGAAAATCTATTTTATGTCACCCTTGCATCACCTGAAGCTTTGAAGATTCACAGGTCTAATAATTATTGCTTAGTCAAGAACCGTACACTTGTCGTAGATTTCTATGATTATCGAAGTTTGCTCAAAGCTCTTCCATGAGAATGCCTTGTCAACCCGTGACGTGTTTTAAACTTTAGTTTTATATTTTTACATTATATATCTTTTTTATTATTAGAAAAAAATCCCTTCACGTCTTGCTTCCATTCGCACTCTTTGTTAGGGCTAGCATT
>JABSQK010000634.1 GCA_013215875.1 Lentisphaeria bacterium | reverse complement strand
TATTGACGTCGTGGTTCCACTTCGTCACCCATTAGCAGTGTAAAGATGCGTTCGGCTTCGAAGGCATCATCCATCGTTACTTTCAACATTTTGCGGCGGGTAGGATCCATAGTGGTTTCCCACAGCTGGTCTGCATCCATTTCGCCCAATCCTTTATAACGGCTGATCTCATTGCCCTTGCGGCCATTCTCTTTTACCTTTTCGTAAAGGGCATTTAAGGAAGTGACTGCCTCGGGTTCATTATTGCCAGCACTAATTTCATAAATGGCCTCTTCACCTTCGAAGGTCTGCATGAGTTTAATCTCATGCGATTCGAGTTCAGCAGTAATTTCCTTAAATGCAGATGCTTCGTGAATATGGGTGATATCGATCTGATGGTGGAGCTCGACTGTTTCTTCAACAGCTTCACCTTCCTCGCCTTCAGCAGTTTCACTCTCAACTTTTTCTTCGTCGACTCTGAGTTCGGCATCGATGCGGGCGGTAATTTCAGCACTTTCACTTTCGTTGTAGGCATAAAATTCTTCGAGTGTTCCATCATGACGACGTACCTGTATGCGGTAGCTGGGCAATTCACCATCTTTCAGGCGCCCAAGGTAATCTTCGACAACAATGCCATAACGAGTAAGACTCGCGGCAAGCGTTTTGATACGACCGACAATACGGATAAGGTCTTTCACTGCTTCAGCGGGGACTTCTCCACCGGAATCACCAAGGCGAGTGATATTGAGGTCTTCCACCGCGAGATCGATCAGATATTTGTCCAGTTGTGCATCGTTTTCAACGTACTGTACTTTCTTGCGTCGAGTGACCTTATATAAAGGCGGTTTGGCAATGTAGATATAACCGGCTTCGATCATGTGCTTCATATGACGGAAGAAAAATGTCAGCAGCAAGGTGCAGATATGTGAGCCATCGACATCCGCATCTGTCATTAATATGATGCGGTGATAACGCGCTTTTTCGATATCAAAATCTTCGGAGCCAATACCTGTTCCAACGGCCGCGATCATGGCCTGGATTTCTTTATTATTGAGCAATTTATCAAGCCGTGCTTTTTCTACGTTGATTAATTTTCCACGCAGGGGCAGAATTGCTTGAAAGCTCGAGTCGCGTCCTTGCTTGGCAGAACCACCGGCAGAGTCTCCTTCCACGATATAGAGTTCGCACTTTGCAGGATCTTTTTCTGAACAATCAGACAGTTTACCCGGCAGGGTCATACTGTCGAGCGCGCCTTTACGCTGGGTAAGTTCGCGCGCCTTCTTAGCTGCTTCACGTGCTCTTGCTGCGAGCAGGGTCTTATTGAGTATTTGTCGTGCTTCCTGCGGGTGCTCTTCGAGGTATGCCGAGAGGTTTTCATTGACAATATTTTCAACGATACCACGCACTTCGCTATTACCCAGTTTGGTTTTTGTTTGTCCTTCAAACTGCGGCTCAGGAATCTTTACTGAAATGACACAGGATAGGCCTTCGCGTACATCCGAACCGGTCAGCGCTTTTTCATTTTTCAACGCAGGGATATTTTTCATATAAGAATTTAAGGTACGGGTGAGGGCAGCCTGTAGTCCGGATAAATGGGTACCGCCTTCACGCGTATTGATATTATTTGCGTAGCTGTAAATATTTTCCTGGAAGCTGTCATTATATTGAATACAAAGCTCTGCTGAAATTCCATCTTTTTCAGTATTGATGTAAATCGGATCGGCAATGGTTTCTTTGCCCTCATTGAGATGGCGCAAGAACTCGATTAACCCTTCTTTATATTCAAAACGTTCTTTGCGTACGCCTGTTTCAGGGCGTTCATCTGCGAGATGGATAATCAGGCCGGCATTGAGGAAAGCCAGTTCACGTAATCGACGAGCTAGAATATCCCATTTATAAACCGAGACTTCAAAAATTTCCGGATCGGCCAAAAAGCTTACTTCTGTACCACGATCAGTGGGATCGCATGTACCGATCTTAGCCAGTTCACGGGCACGATCACCGCGCTCAAAACGCATGGTAAATATGCCACTGTCGCGCTTAATTTTGACTTCGAGCCATTTGGAAAGTGCATTCACACAGGATACTCCCACGCCATGCAATCCACCGGACACCTTATAAGTGTCTTTGTCGAATTTACCACCCGCATGAAGCTTGGTCATCACAACTTCTACAGCTGGAATACCTTCAGTTTCATGTATTTCCACAGGAATACCACGGCCATTGTCGCGCACGGTAAGGCTATTATCCATATGAATGTAAACAAATACTTCTGTACAATAGCCCGCTAAGGCCTCATCAATACTATTATCGACGACTTCATAAACTAGGTGATGAAAGCCATTTTCGCCCGTATCACCGATATACATTGCAGGCCGTTTTCGGACCGCCTCGAGTCCTTCAAGGACCTTAATATTACTACCGGTATATTCCGGACTTGTACTTTCACTATTCGAATTGTCAGAATCAGACATTTTTACTCCAAAAATTAATTAATTTGCCCACAAATTGGTATTTTGTGTAATTTACTCCCTCAATAAGTTATTGCAATCAGCCAATGTAAAATAAATAGGGTAAAATCCGAATAAATACCACTTTTTTCGATTTTGAGGAAAAATAAGGCAAATCCATACTTTTTGGTCTTTTTTGATAAAATCGCTTACATTCAAAAAAAAGTAACTGATACTAGCAAAAAATGCTTGGGATTGTGCTTAAAATATGCAAAGGAAAAGCAAGCAGGTAAGCAATGACTTAAAAAGTGGCGTGCATAATGGTAAATATTGAGGCTAATTATTTTTTTTAGGAACGAAAAAGACTGTTATTCTAACAGGTTAGTTTTGATAACTAAGAGCGCGATCTACCCGACGACTCATTGCTTCATAAAAGACGTGTTTCTGTACAGATGGATCAGTCTCTTTTATCTCAAGCAATTTTTTAGCGGCTTTAGCGGCTTTACTCGCACCCTTGAAGCTTTCCAGTTTTGTAGATGTTTCGTCTTTTACAGACTTCTTTAAATCAATATTTAATTCAAGAAGCAGTGATAGAAGGTTGTGAATATCTTTTGGCTTTTCTGTCATTCTAATATACAAGCATTCAAGCATTACAGAGCAAACCGACTGATGCAAAATAGAACATCGTGCCACTTCTTTTAGTGCATCACAAAGACGATTCAATTTCAGTAGTTGATTCTGATGCAGAAAATGTAATGCATTGGAGAGTTCGATGCCAATAATGCGCCCATCATCGATCATTTCTATAAGTTGATCAATAATAAGTCCTCGGATCTCTTGACCCTTGTTCGCCAAAGCAAAAATAATAAGCATTGCAGAATCCTTGTTAATGCAAATATCTGGACGGTTAAATATTTCCAAAGACCCATAGCCAGTTTCCCAAGCGCCACTATCATCATCCACACTTCCCGAGACACTGTTATTAAATCGGGCAGTAATTGAGGAATAGAGTGGACAGATAAAACTGTAAAAATTAATATCACGGGGCCGTTCCCAACGCCCTGCTTTATTTAACAGTACGGTCGCTTGATAACCGGGTATCCTCTTTGGCATCTCAGGCTCAATTGTATAATAAAAAATTCTGTATGCATCACTCCAGCTATTTATTTTTTTCAGGTCCACTTTTGGTATTGCCCTGCCTACAGTAAATGCATCTGGCCCATGATTATGGTCAACCGAGAATAAGCCAAAAAGTTTCTTTCGTTTCCTATTGGCCAATAAAGAGTCATCTGACATTGGATCTTTGGATCGACTCGCAGCTATGAGAATATCTACATCCTTAATTTCCTCTGATAGTTCGCCACCACATGCATATATAAGAGCATCTCGATAGTCCGTTTGATGAAGGACTTGCAAAAGCGTCAAACAATCCTTACGATTATCCGGCGCCAAACGAAGCAGTGCGAGGATAAAATCCGCCTTATCTATTTTTTCACCTTCCCATTGCTTATAGCGCTCAAGCAAAACCAAGGGTTTGATCAAACCATTATCATGGGTAGGGCAAGAAAGAATGGGCAGCTTATTTTCAATTAATATTCGCTCCTTTAATTCTTTCGTTCGAATATTTAAAAAATGCATAATCTGCGAATTGCTTCGAAATTCATACGGCTTTATTTTGGGTTTTATCCAAGCAACAAAAATCGTTTTCATAGAGTCGTACATAAATGAATTGCTGGCTTCGCTAAACTGGTTTGGATTGAGCAAATCTTTTACGAAAGGAGCAGTAATCGCCTCGAAATCATTCGGTTTTGTATCAACAAAACGTATGACTGCATCGATAATAAGTTCATATTCAAGACTACTTTTTGCATCATGTATAAAGGCTGAGGCGCGATCAATTAACTCATCAATCGATGCAATTGGGTTGAGCTCATTGGCGTTATTTAATTGAGGGATAGCCATAGGGCTAAACGACAAAGGCGCTAGGTCTTCAAGACTTTTCACCTGCCCGATTTCTATGGACAATAACTCTTTATATTCTGGTGAGACAGATTCTAGATGGGACAGAAATTCGGCTTCATCAAATACTGAGTCTCTCGATATCTCATCATTATTAATTTCAAGTTCCGGTGTAATCTCTTTTATCAATTCCCGAAAAAGCTCCAGGTTGCTCGGATTAATTAAATCGTTCATCTCATACATGCTCTCAGCAATCTCGGCAGTGAGTTGCTTTTTATACTTGATAAGCAACTTCAATATCAATAATTGTATATCAGCTGATTCGTGTGAAAGGGCGTGGATGCAAACTGGTCCTATGGTGGCAAAAGCCTCTGGCTTCTTTTTAAGCAGTGCATCGATAATTTGTGTGGCGGTCTTAATATGTGTTTTCTGGCTGAGAGAAAACACAGGTGCTATATGTTCAGCTATATCATCAATGCTTAAGCAACCTTCTTTTTGTATTGCCTTTAAATTGCGTAATGCAAATGCAAGGATATGGACAATGGGGCTGGAGAGAAGTTCGATATATATGTCCTTGAAATTAATTTGTTCTTCTTTTGTTGGTTCAAGATAGTCATGAAAAACATGGAAATGTCTGAGTTGTTCTTGCGGAAAAGGATTGTGCAAAGCGCCTAAGGTCGCTTTTAACAAACGGTCACGATCAATTTTGCCTTCAGCTGCAAGTTTTTTAACGACGAAGCAAAGACTGCGTTCATCTAATTCGTCCATGCTGTATGTGTGGAATGCTTGTACATCATGTTCGAAGAATTTCCAGAATTCATATTCGAGTAGATCAGGGTTATTGACAAATGCGGTATAGGGGTTTTCATGCTCACGCCGGTAAGCTGGCAGAATATTAAGCAAGGCCAATCGATAGTAGCCAGTAAGGTCTGGCTTTTCCATTTTCCCCTCTGCGATAGCTCGGCGGCAAACAGGCCAGATACTGTTGTTTACCCATTCCCCCATAGATTCGATTTCTTGCAGAATCCATTTTTCAGCCCAGTCAGGCCAGCTTTCTGAAATGAATCTCGAAAATCGTTCAATTGACTTTTCTCCATAGTGATTTATGCGAATCCGTTTTACATCGCTCCAGCTACAGAGCATAAAAACAGCGAGTTCGGCGGAATAGAGGCACATATTCTCTTCCCTAAACTCGTCGCGCCAATCCAGTTTTTTACGCAGTACTTTCATGCGCTCCAGGGCAACTTTTCGCAGGACTTTTTTTCCCTTTTCATCAATGACAATGAGTTGATCGTATATAGAATTGGCCATGCATTTGTCGATCAAATGCGTGAGCTCTTCAATGGTCATGCTTCATTGTCTTCATGAAAAATTCGGGCTGCCAGAATATGTTTACAAACACCACGTTCACCCTGGTATTTACTAAACCACTGACAGCTGCATTTGTCGGCATCTTCTGAAAGACGTACGCGATGCTTCACATCGGTGCCATTTACCAAAAACTCTATTTGTTTGTCACTCTGTTTGTGTAGTCGAACACCATTTTCTTCAATCAAGGCATAGGCAGCTTTCAATCGTGGCTGCAAGGCTTGAATTTTATCCATGTCAAATGGCAATACTCTATGAAAATAGGCATTGGATTCTAAATCATATCCTACAAGTCCTCTAGCAGCTAAGGCCGACAAGGCACTTTTAAATTGTTGTTTAGTTATACCTGATTCCTTACAAACAGCATCTTCGTTAATGATGGATTGCCAATTTAAAGCAGCCTGCACACGGGGTAAAATGGATTCCCACTCTGCGCCAGCCAAATCAGACAAGACTTGCCCCTCACCCGAAAACCCGCGTGCCAATTCAGGGCTTATGAGAATCGTAAAACGACTATTATCAAAAACAAGTTCCCAGGCGCTGGTACCAGAAGCATGCCCGTAGACTCTCAGTTTTTTTGCCCGCATCGCCAATGTTTCAAGTACCCGAACTCGAGCAAAACCATCAATCCGTACAGCATCTTTGGATTCACGTTGGGTAATTCTTAAGCCTTTTCCTGCGCGCTGGACCCAGGCTCCTTTAGATTTGCCCTTTGGCAGGCTGCGGATAAAGCGTAAAGCTTCCGCGCCACTACAATCAAATTTCAATTCCATACCAGGTTGATAAGCCTGGACCTCCGTGAAACCCTTAACCCAGCGTATAGGTAGCTTTACTTTTTTCTCGACGGTTTTATGATCGCCTCTTTGCATAACAAATTCATCCGCACCGATGCCAAGCTTTACCGTGTCTGACTCTTTTATTTTTGCCAATGAAATACGCATCTCACGGTTAAAGTCCACATTCGTTGTACCTCGCCTGTGAATGTCAGCATCAAAGGCATCTGCATTCATATCGATTCTACAATAGACCCCGCAACAACCGCTAAAGCCTTCGAGACGGATAATTTCGTCGTTAGATGTCAGTACTGGATCAAGCGCTGCCCAGTCAATTGGGTTCCAAAACCGTGTACCCACAATTGTTGCAAGCTGGACCATCATATCGGCAGTGATTTTGGGTGATTTTACAAGGCCCTCAAAGAAATGTGGATTCTCTAATTTGCCATCGCAGGTGGCAAGTGTAAGTCCCAATCCATTATCTAATGTTGTTACATTTGATGCAAATGGATATTGATACGAATAATCGAGTGCTGCACTCATAATTTTTCCTCACATGTTTCCAGATAGAAGGTAAAATGTAAAGAGACTAATTCAACCACAAGCAGTCAAATTTAGACCTGTAATTTGCTGGGCCAGGACTCGTCTTTAAAGTCCTGTTTGAGCTCAAAACAGACTCGTTTCCAGCGATTCAGCATATCCGTATCATGCAGGACTGGAACAAAGCCCATTTTTAGGTAAATATGGATAGCTGGAAGTAAATCATCCTCGGTAGCGAGATAGATGCGTTTATGGCCTTTTTTAAGGAGAAATTGCACCACATGTGCACAGAGCGATTTGCCAATGCCAATCCCCTGATACTCACTTTTCACTGCTACCCAGCCAAGCTCCACACTGTTTTTTGTATGAATGGCACAGGCAACTGCCACAGGCTCATTTTTTTCGTTAAGAACAAAAAACATACCATTTTTCATCAGCACGCCGTTTAAGTCTTTCCACTGTCCGCGGTCTAAATCCCAATTCACGGATTTATGAATGGCTGTAAATGCCCGTCGCTTGAGCTGCTGGACAATGCGATAGCCGTCTGGCAAGACCGGTTCGGGCAGCTTTTCTGCCAGCTTTACAGGCCATGTCATTACCAAATGTGAGCGCAGCTCACTGAAACTATTTTTATCTTTTAACATATTAAGAACAAGTAACTTACAGGTACTTGCTAAGCTGTCAATTTCATTTATTACTAAAGAAAATAAAAATGTTGAATGGGCCTAAAAAAATAATTTCCCTGCAGTAATGCACTAGGGCCAGGAGTAAGTATAGTTTCTGATTCGCAGGTAAGATTATGTTAAACAATGGGCCTGCAAAATACCTTAGGGATTTCTATGCGGTACGTAAATGGATATATAGTGGCGTTTGTTCTTTGTATATCGGCGCCAATATGCGCCGATGATACAGGGCTTTTGCTTGAGGAATTGAAGCAGGCGAACCAAGCTCGCAGTATGCGTAATAAGGAAAAGCAAGACTGGCTTCTGGAAAAGGAAAAGCTCAATGCGCTGCTAAATACCCTTAAACAGGAAAACCAAAATCTCAAAGCCCGCGAAAGTTCAGCTCTTAAAAAGAAAGAGGAACTGGCGAAAAAATTGTCCCTAGAAGCGGTGATCTCGGATGAAAAAGCCGCTGTAGAAGCATTTGCAAAGGAAATAAAAACCTTGGTAGATGCCTATCTCAAAGCGCTTGAATCAAAAACATTACCCGGCATAGTTGCTGCAGCAAAACAGCAGCAGTCTGTCTTGAGAGCTTTTAGCGATAGCATGTCGCGTTTAAGTAAGGCAGAAAGAGAGGCGCGCAACATTCAGGTTGATACGCTTGCAGGCTTCCTCAATGGAAATTTAAAAAGTGTCGAAGTGCTGCGACTCGGTGGTATTTGTGCCTGGTGGTTAACACGCGATGGAAAGCTAGCGGGACTGGCTAACGTTGTTGATGGTAAACTGATTCTCACCGAGCTGAAAGACGCGGGACAACTGGCAGTGATTCAAAAGGCCATTGCCATTGCCAAAGGAAAACAAAATGCAGAGTTGATAGCATTACCTCTGGACCGGGAGATAAAAAAATGAAGCTGCTCTTACTTTGTCTTTTATCCCTATGCGCCCTGGCAGAAAATCCAATGTACAGCAAAGCAAAGGCTGCTCGCAAAAAAGCTGAGTCCTCACTTGCTGAGATGCGTTCGCAAACTTTAAAGTAAAGACAAATACTCAATGCCCAAATAAAAAAGGCATATGAAGATCTAGCAGCCATCCGAAAAAATACAGATGCATCGGAAACTGCTCTGGCACAGCTTACAACGCAACTCAAAAAAGCAAAATCAGAACGCAGCAGGATAGCTCAAAATAATAAGCGCTTGATAAACGAAGTGATTACTGCTTCAGGCATGGCTCATGATCAAAATCTCGATTGGAAACAACAGCAGGAGGCGATTCGCACCGGCATCAAGCAGCGTTTAACAGAACTTGATAGCAGCTTATCAATTCGCAGTACCCAGTCAGATGTATTAAATCGCGCCGGCAATAAGGTGTCTGTAAAGGTGATTCATCTCGGCGAGATTGGTAAAATTGCCGCAGGCTCCAGTCCGCAAGATTGCGGTTTCTTGCAACAGACCCTCGACGGGCATCTGTTTATATCCGGCGTGGAATTCGATGCCAAACATGTGGCAGATCTCTCAGCTGATACTCTGTCATTGCTGCCTGTGGACCTCGATGGAAGCCTGGTAAAAAAAGCTCTATCTGAAAAACGCACCGTCATGGGCTGGCTCAAAGCGGGTGGCGGATTTGTAATTCCGATTCTTGCCATTGCCCTGCTTGCCCTGTTTCTAGGTGTAGAACGCCTTTACAGTCTCTATACCTTGCGCTCAAGCCCGGCACTGATTAACACAGTACTGGCTGATCTGCAATCACATAAAAACGACGAAGCATTAGAAAAAGTGGCAAATGAAAATTCACCCTTGAGCCGGATATTGAAGTGCGGCCTCGAAAGTATAAATGATGGTCGGGAAGTGCGTATGGCCAAACTCGAAACAGCAATACTTGATGAAGAACCGCGCCTGGAACGCTCCATGGGGCTACTGGCTGCATTGGCTGCGATTGCTCCGCTGCTGGGACTACTGGGAACAGTTACAGGTATGATTAGCACCTTCGATGTCATTGCTCAATATGGCACGAGCAATCCAAAATTACTCTCCGGCGGAATTTCTGTTGCTCTCATTACTACCCAGCTTGGCTTAATGGTTGCTGTGCCGATTCTCTTATTTCATGCCTGGCTCAGTCGTATCATTGAACGTCGCATGGTCATTCTCGAACAGGCAATTAACGCCCTCTTGGGTATAGAAAAAGCGGACTCATAATGCTCGAATGGTATCAATCAGGTGGACCCATCATGTATGCGCTTACGGCAGTGGGTATTCTACTGTATTTTTTAATCGCAGAGCGATTCTTTTTCTACCACAGTGAGGAACTCAATTCGCAAGGCCGTATTTCAGAGCTGAATTCACTTATGGATGAGCATGCCAAAAGTACAGAGCACATGGACTCATTTTTAGAGCAACTATCGAGCAATGAAGAAAACGTGATTAACCGCAACCTCGTTTTCATAAAAGCGCTCGTGGCAATCAGTGTTTTACTCGGTTTACTGGGCACAGTCACGGGTATAATATTAACATTTTCTGAAATGTTTAATGGTAACAGCCCGGCGCTTGGTTCTGGCATTAGTCAGGCCCTGGTAACCACGCAATACGGCTTGATGATTGCTGTGCCCGGAGTGATTTTTGAACAAATACTCAATCAAAAATACGAACGAGTAGAACGACAGCGTTCACTGATTTTTCATAATTACCTTGCGGAGAAGAACAAATGAGTCGTCGTCGTTTTAGAAGAAAAAAGAATCGCTCAGCAAGTATCGATATGGGACCGATGATCGATATGGTTTTTCTTCTGCTCATTTTTTATATTGTTACGACCAGCTTTGTAAAAGAGGCGGGCGTTGAAATTAGCCGACCATCGAGCAGTCAGGCCTTGTCGGTGAATACCAGCTTTGTACCCATCGCGATACACAAGTCCGGGACCATTCATCTCAATGGTCGTATTATTCAGCCCGAAGACAGTGCTGCAATCGCCCAGGTCTTAGCTGCCGCCGGAACAAAAAGAATCGTCGTACAAGCAGATAGGGACGTGCCGACATACCTTTTATTGAAAGTAATGGATGTCTGCAAACTCGCAGGAGCAAAACAAATAGATGTGGCGGCAGTTAAATGAATAAGGATCCTTTAAAAACAAATACAAGCCGCCTAAGCAAACAGCGGCATACCCCGTGGAAAGTCCTGCTGCTGGTCATCATCACTATTGCCATTAACTACTTTTTTGTATTTACATTGGCAAACATTGGTACACGTACTGTTCAGGAATCCTCGGCTCCACAGGTGCAAATGGCAGTTGTTGAAATGGACCAGCCCGAAGAAGAAAAAGACGAAATTGAAAAAGAAAAAATTATCGAAGAGAAAGTCGATATGGCAGAACTTCCCATGCCATTGCCCGCTTTGGAATTAGCCCTTGCCCCGACAGAGGGAATAAAACTGGATCCATCCGAGATGATTGATACGACTGATTTTATACCCGTACAAAAAGTTGCCTGGACCACTGGTATTTCGAGCGCAGGGACACGAAATACAGTGCACGTTGAAAAAGTGACATCTGTCGAGCCTACAACAAAGCCGGTGCTGCTCAATCCAATGATCTTTCAGCACAACTATCCACGTGTGGCAAAAGCCAAACGCATTGAGGGCAAGTCTGTCATTGAATTCAATATTGCTGCCGATGGCAAAGTCACCGAATTCAAAATTATCTCATCCACACCACCTGGCGTATTTAATCGTACAGCCCGTATGTCTGCAAAGAAAGCACGATTTAAGGCCGGAATTAAAAATGGTAAAGCTATAGAGATGACATTTCAATTGACCATAAAATGGACCCTGCCTAAATGATGAAATACGCACTCTATTTCTTCTGTATACTTTCCCTGTTTGCTCAGACAGAGGTCAGTAAAAAGCTGGCGCTTATCATGGCGAAAGCACAAGGCGAACTTGCCGAAGCCAAATTTAAGGAATCGATTTACACCTTAAATACCCATAGCGGTGAAAAGCCACTGGTCTGGCACTTGTTACTTGGGCAGGCGCTAATGGGCCTGAAAAAATTTTCAGATGCAGAAAAAACCTTTAAGCACGTATTGAAGGTGGATCCAAAAAATCGCCTTGCCGGCACATCACTTGCCTATTGTTATTCGCGTGAAAATAAGATAAAAGAGGCTCTCCGATTATTTGGAACTTTCCTGAATGTGGATAGCTGTTCGCAGAACTTTCTCTTGCAGTATTGTCTCATGGCTTTGCAAAATGAAGATACGCGCCTGCTGCGCTTGCTGACCAACAAAGCATTGGTTCGTTTTCCAGATGAGATGAAATTCAGGCAACTGG
This sequence comes from Lentisphaeria bacterium, assembly GCA_013215875.1. Lineage (GTDB taxonomy): Bacteria > Verrucomicrobiota > Lentisphaeria > JABSQK01 > JABSQK01 > JABSQK01. The sequence continues at coordinate 642 of JABSQK010000634.1, read as the reverse complement.
ATCTCAGTTTATTATTGCAGGAAAAGAAATGGGGTACTGCGCTGCCTATTCTCAAAACCCGACTGAACAGCGATCTCAGTAACAAAAAATTCTGGAAACAGTTTGCCTGGGTCCACCAACAGTTGGATAGTGATGAGCAGTTGTCGGTAATCGAAGCAGCCTGGTATGCAAATCCAACAGATCTGCAAATGACCAAACAGCATCTTAGCCAGCAGATGGGGGCAGGGCACATGCATGAAGCATTCAATGTTGCAAAACAATTTTTGAATACAGGAAAAGTTAAAACAGATAAGCTATTTCTCGAATTGGCAATTCGCTGCGCATACGAAACAAAGCATCTCACCGAAGCCGAAAAATGGCTGAAGAAAATTTCAGAAAATCAGCGCAATGCAAATCTGTATCTAATGATTGCCAGACAGGCAATTGCTTCAAAAGAGATCTCTAAAGCACGCGCGGCACTGGATAAAGTACTTGCCAAAGAATTGAACCCTGCCATAATCTTATGGGCTGCAAGCCTTGCTGAACAGGCAAAAGATACTGTCCGCGCAGAAGCGTTGTATGGACAATGCATCAGCACAAAGAAAAAAGGATCCGACCTGGCTAAAATATATCTGGCCCGTTTGTTACATTCTCAAAAGCGGT
>JABSQK010000633.1 GCA_013215875.1 Lentisphaeria bacterium | reverse complement strand
TCGTGGGAGCTCAGCATTCTCATACTATCTACGTAGAAAACTCAGGTTGCAAGAGTCATGCCTATGTAGTGAGCCAATTCTTTGGCGTTTCGACACGACTACAGGCAATGATGCCTTAACTACGTAGAAAACTCAGGTTGTAAGAGTCATGCCTATGTAGTGAGCCAATTCTTTGGCGTTTCGACACGACTACAGGCATTGGGCGCATACCCGGATTTATTCGTTACCCGACCTTATTCGCCGAAGTTTATTTCGAGGTATTTGGTATAGGCATAGGCCATAACATTTACCCCAAGCTTATAGGCGCGGTCTGCTTCGACATCACGGATACCCGCTGTGCCGCCCATTTTCCAGGCATCGCCGATATCGCCTTGATGATAAAATACGACCCAACGCCCATTATGCTTGATCCCCATTGCGCGTGCACCTGAGTGGCGAGCGAGTGGTGGAGCGCCATTTGGGAAGGCGGTGGGCTGGATAAAGATTTCGTCATCATTGCTAATATCGACCCATGTTTTTTGTGGAAAGATGCGTCGTATCTGGCTTCTAAAGGCGCTGTTAAATGACCCGCCGCCATTATCGGCAAAAATCATCCCGCCTTCTTCGAGGCAGTATTTCCGGAGAACTTTTATTTCAGGAGCGCTGAATCTCATGCCACGTTTACCGGTAATATAAACAAATGGTGGTTTTTGCTTTTTACGAAAACCTCTGCCTAGCTTCGACACAGAAATCGCTTCCGTGCGATTGGCAATCTTCCAACCTTCTGTCTTTTTCAAGTAAAGTAGTAATTTGTAGTCGCCATTGCGTGACATATCCTGGTCCCAGTCGCCACCACTGTATTTGAGGCGAATAAATCGCACCGTGGCATTTTCCATACCGTTGGGCCAGCCACCTTTCTTACCGCCACCTTTACCCAGCTTGCCGGATTTTAAGGCGGTTGCCACATAGGTATCGCGAGAATCTTCTTCCATTTCTTCCATGACCTTCGTATCGTCAATATCCGGGACGTAATAGATGATCGGACTGTTCATATTGAGAACAAGTTTCTTTTTCTTTTTCTTCTTCTTAATTTTCTTCACTTTAATCTGCTGCACTTGTAGTTGTCCAGAACCTTTGGGAATGGCATAGGCATCGAGAAAGCATCCCCTGGCGATAAATAATGGTAGGATTAATACGGCAATGTGTGAAACAAAAGACCAGTAAAAAGAACTGCGATAACGCGGATCTTCACCGTGGGTTTTTAAATCGTCATGAATCCGATCGCCGAGTAAGTCGTCTGTTTCTTCACGCTTGCAATAACAGTTACGAACGGAAATTCGCATTACTTGGATCAAGCAGAGTGCCCCAATAATTAAGCCAGGTAGCCAAAGAATAATTCCACAGACCCACAATTCATTGCGCAGCAGCATATCCATCTCGAGATTTTTTTCTTCAGCATTTGTTAATAAGACTTCGGGTATATGAACAATAAAATAAGCGAGATAAAGCCAGCAAATGGCAAATGAAGCCGCCGCCACTTTTATGAGCTGCAGGGTGAAGCGCTTTTTAAGAAATGCCAGTAAGCCAATACAGAGATAAATAATTGCCAGGATGATTAACAATTTAGCGAAGCGCTCATAGCTGCCGAGAACACCATGTTTGGCAAGGAAATCGATTTCCACTTGTGCCAGGCGCTCGGAGCTCACCATGAAATTGCAAATTTGCTTTGTAAAGCTCATGGCGAAACAGAGTAGCCCCATGAGCCAAAAGAGACCAAGGAAATTTGCCGGCCAGGGAAATTTGGAAAAGAGTTTTGCGCTGTGTTTTATGCCCCAAGAAGGCAGAAAGCATAGAACCTTATGGGTATATTCTAAGGCCTTGTAGCTGTAGTCGAGACTACGTTCTGAAACTGTCTTCGTCTTTTCCATTAATTGTCATTTCGCTTATTAGTCAAAGTCAGCTTCACCAAATCCGGTATTTGAATCCGTTGGTCGTTCCTTGCTTGTTTCCTTAAGACCTTGTTCAATCTTGCTTAAGTTTTTATCGCCTTCTTTAGCAGAGGACTTTTTTCCAGAAGATGTTTTGCCATCCTTTTCCGCATCTTTTTTCGCTTTGTTTTTTACTGCGTCTGCAATCTTGGCTTTGGCTTCTACTTCTTTCTTTTCAGCATCGGCTTTATCTTGAATTGCTTTAACAATGGGACGCGGGTCCATGGTATTATGTTTCATGCACAGGGTAATAAACCCGATGGATGTTACTAGGAATAAAACACAATGAAATGCGACTGATAGCAGTAGTTTCATCGCTATTCTTGTATCTGATATGCCATTCATTAATTGATTCGGATCTTTTTCTCTACTCATAATATGTCCTATTTTTTCTTTTCACCGACGAGGCTTATCTCTGCTTCGGCGGCGCTTAATTTAAGTAATACATCTGCATAATTTTTATGGGGAATATCTTTATCCACCTTAAATTGAACTTTGGGATTGTTTAGTTCTGCTATCATTGTACGAACTTGATCTTCCAGGGCACTGGTCTGGGTTTCCTCGCCATTGAAAAAAAGAACGCCTTTTTCATCGATGACTACTGAGATTTGACTGGGCTGGAGTTTGTCTATATCCTCGGATTGTGCACGGGTATATTTCAGGTCCTTTTCCTTCATAAAATTCGATGTTAAAATGAAGAAAATAATTAACAGGAAAGCAATATCGCCCATGGAGGAGAGGGGAATCATCGGCATTTTTCTTTTTCGACGCTTCATTTTCATTTGTTATTTTCCTCCTCAATCAAGGCCAGGACACCACCTGCTTTGCTGATGGCCATGACCACCTGAAAATATTGTTCATAGGGTAAATCCTTGTCGCATTCAACAATGACCATGCGTTTGTCCGGCTCTTTATTCGGAAAGTTTTCCGCCAGGAGTTTTTTTCTTAATTCATTGATGCTTAATTCATCTTCGTTGTCAGCATATCGTATACTGCTACCCTTTAAGAGAATGGTCAGTTGCTTGTCTTCTGTTTTATTCTCCGGGTCGGAGGAACCTGAAGGAACAGAGAGATCGCTGCCAAAAGGTTTAACAAAGGTGGTTGTGAGGATGAAAAAGATGATTAACAAAAAGGCAATATCAGAGAATGCCGACATGTCGACATCTGCAGCATCTTTCTTGTCACGCTTAACTTTCAATGCTAGTCCTCTTCCTCATATTCATGTGCGTCCACTTCCGAACCTTCTTCCTCATATTCCACTGTTTCATCAAAATCGGCATAGAGGTGAATGAAGTCGACCATTTCACTGGCGCGTTTCTCAAGGTCAACGGTATAGCTCTCGACCTTACGTGAAAAATTGTAATAGAAGATGACCGCTGGAACTGCAACGATAAGGCCGGTGGCAGTGGTTATCAGTGCTTCGGCGATACCGCCGGCAACAGCACCGGCGTCGAGGCCTCCCATACCGCTCATCATGTCGAAGGAGCGGATCATACCGGTTACAGTACCGGTCATGCCGAGTAATGGTGCAACACTGGCAATCATCAATAACATATTGAGGCGCTTTTCCAGTCCCTCGCGGACCTGGGGAGCGTATTCTTCCATGACCTTGTTGACATTTCTTTCAATTTCTTTTCGTGTTGTCCCACGTTCCCTTAAGAGCTGGTAGCGGTAAAGTCCTGTGAGCAATACGGCAGCAGTTGGTCCCTTGGATTCCTCACAAGCGCTAATCGCTTTTGCTATATTATCGGCCTCAAGGTTATTACAAATATTTGTAAAGAGGGTCTGGGTATCAATTTCATCGGCGACTTTATAGGCGCGCAGACGGTCAATGATTATTGCTGCTGCAAAGACCGAAAGAACGATCAGGGGGATAATCATAAACCCGCCTTTTAATAACTGTTCAAGCATAAAATACTCCTAACTTATTTATTTAATTTTTTAATAATTGATGCACGTACTTTTAATGCCTTCTTGGAATATGCCGAATTGGGATAGTCCGCTAGCAGTAAATCGAGTTTATCTTTTGCGGTTTGGTAATCCTTTAAGCGGTACGAAGCCACAGCCCAACTCCAAAGCATTTTGTCGAGGAAACTGGCATCTTCATAATCCTCAAATACACGCTCCATCAGATTCACAGCACGCTGATAATCTTTTGTGCTTATATAAAAATTGGCAATTTTTTCTAATGACTTTCCTGCATAAGGCGAATCTGGAAATGTTTCAGCACACTTTTGATAGGCCAGCATCGCCTGACTCAAATCACGCTTTTGAGAAGCCATGCTTTGTTTATTCAGGACCTCGGCTATATAAAAGGATGCGGTCGGTTTCAAGGTTGATTTCTTCAAACCAAGAATTGAATTGAAGATACCGATTGCATCTTTTATTTCATCCTTGTCCTTTGAATTCATTTTAGCGACACCAATTTTTAACAGGGCATTATCGACTAGAGATGAGTCTGGAAACAACTGGGTGAGGGTTCGGCAAACTTGAATCGCTTCTTTCAGTTTATCTTGCACCAAAAGCAAATCCCATTTAATACTGAATGCTTTTTCGACTGTGGAACGGTCAAGGCTCGCCTTAAGACTTAAACGAATCACTTCCTCCGCCCGGGAAATTCCTTCAGCGGCATTTTCATAGGCATTCTTATTCAAACCAACTTCCTTAAATATTGTTCCCAGCTTTAAATAGATTTGTGCTTCGATCAAAAGCTTTTTTGCTTTGATATCCAGAGAGCTTACATGCCGGTGTTCAATCTTTACATCCTTAATACTACCGGTGAGGACCTTCGCTTCTGTTTTGATCGTCCTGGGTTCTTTGGTGATATTGATTTCATCGAGATACTCCATCAGAACGTTATCGCCTTCCATCGCAGAAAGAGTTGCATCGCCCTGAACCAGGTCTTCCGCTTTTTCAACAATTTGTGGTTTTGTCTTGCCGACAAATATACCTGTTTGCGGCCCGGTCTCTGTAAGCGTAAGGGTGATCAAGTCGCGCTGGCGTTTATCTTCTTCTTCCTCGAGGTCAACACCATCCAGGCTTTCATCTTTTTTCTTTTTGACGACATACTGCGTATACAGTTTGCATGTAATGGTATCTTTTTTGTCGGTGGTATTTTTATCGAGGTCTTTAATTCTGACGAAACATTCGGAGTCTGCAAATACCCCTTTAGTATATTCTCTGTATGCCCCATCGGTGAAACCACCCACAGCAGTGCTGACCATTTTTACATTGGAAATAATGGTCACATTTCGTTTACCTGTTTCCGTATTTTGGTCGATGTAAGTGACGGTCAATGTATCGCCGCCAATAATCTGAATCTTTCCATCATTGGGTTTTGCCAGGCCTGTAACAGTTGGCAGGGAACCGATATAATATTCTCCGCTTTGCCCCAGGTTACCAAGGTTTAAGATTTCTTTGTCCCCTTTATCGCTGGTAATTTCTACCTGAGATTTACCACCTTTCTGTTTCAATACCACAAGGTCTTTGTCATAAATTTTTACATAAAAGCGCTGGCCCGCTTCGGCAAGAACAAGCTTACCCACACTGGTGGGTACACTGGCACCAACCATCTTTAATGCAGCAACGGATTTTGCCCAGCGTTTCAAACGAAAGTGACATAAGCCGATGTAATAGTAGGATTCATTGGCATAGACCGTCCAGGGATATTCGTTGGTGACTTTGCGTAATGACATAAAGGCCTTGTCAAAATCATTCATATTGTAAAAACAAATTCCGGATTCATATAAGGCTTCTGCAATAATCAGCGGTTCCTCGGATTTAATTAACTTAAACTGCTTGATTGCTAAATCGAAGTTGCGCTTTTTCTTATAGAACTTGCCCAATGCAATATAGGCATTGAAGCGAATTTTGGATTTTGGAAACATACGTGGTACAGATTGGATTAATTTTACCCCGCGCTCTTCCTGCTTGTTCTTTAAATAATCCAGGCCTTTCTTTAGCATTTCATTTGCTTTGAAATCTAACTTAGTGAGGCCGCTCTTTTTTTTGTCTTTGTCCGATTTCCAGGCTGCATTGGCTGTGCCGAGTAAAATAAATAAACAAAGGCATTGCGTTATTTTTTTTATCGTGTATGTCATCGTTCTTCCTTTAATCATTTATAACTCCACCACCGACATCGATACCGAAG
>JABSQK010000632.1 GCA_013215875.1 Lentisphaeria bacterium | reverse complement strand
TTAGAGCTAATATGGATAAAGCAAAAAGAATATAGTCGAAACGGAATTTAATCCGCTTATTTCCTTTCATAGATCATGAGCCCTTTTGACAGAACTCTATCTGCTTTTTTGTTATTAATTGTTAGAGTACCGCTGGCAGGAATTTGAATATAGCTCGCATCGCCTTGGACACGGACACCCTTGTCATGCACCCGGATATAAAGAAAATTTTCAAATGCGAGCTGAACTTTTCCATCTTTGGATTTGAGCCGGACGATTTTTTTATCCGCTTCTTTTTTAATCACTTTCTTTTCCAGGCTGTGGACGAGGTGCACAGCTTTATAGATACCTCCGGCATAGGCACGGTCGAGTACTTTGATAATGAGATCGTTCACAGCGCCAAATTTAACCTGCCCGGTAATTTCACAGTGCCATTCTTTATCCCAAAGTTTTACACCGACTCGTTCACCGGAGAATTTTCCATTTACAAATACTTTAGGATCTTCATCAACTCCAGCAAAGTGTAAGTAGATGCGTTTGCCTTTCAGTTCTGCTGGAACATTAAACCTGGTGCGATACCAGCCCACACCATCATACTTGCCATGTCCTTGTGCTTCCCATGTCGCATTTGTTTTTATAGGCGTCCATGCTTTTGCATCGTGTGTGGGCTTTGACCAGCCCTGAGCTTCGCCCGTTTTTTTCTCATCTTTAGAAAATACCCACCCTTTGTCGATCTCAGAAATTTTTATTCCTGGAACGGCTACTGCTTGGGTGATCTTTGCATCTTCAGTGAAACGTATTGCACAGTAATCCGTATAGCCCGGGCCTTTTATTTCAGCAGCGACAGCCGTGTCTGTTCGTTCTATTAATGTGAATGATTTAATACGAGGGGTCTTGATGACTTTGCCTTTTTCCTTGAGAGAGTAGGGTTCATGCAATGCTGCGAATAATACATTTTTTGCTTTTCGGCGTGCAATAACCATGGGCATTCGCGAAATAGGTCCCTTGGGTTTTGTTTTCATGAAGGTTTGCAGGTCAAAACGATACAGGGGCCCATCTCCTAGATAGGCCGTATTGCCTTTGTCACCAAGCATGGTCATTCGTATACCGATGGCTTCTTGCCCCTTATGAAAATTCTGCACCCAGTCCACAGACCAGTTTGCAGCGGAATCTTTCTTTTTTACATCCTTTATCCAGCGATAGGGTGCGAGGTCCTCTGTTGGCTCATAGCCGGTTTCAGCCGAACTCAATGCGCCGTATCCATGCAATGTCCAATCGTAGATATGTTCCTTATTGCTCATAGCCCAGAAAAAGTCGGCGAGGTAGTCTTTGGTGAGAAATAGCCCACGACCCAGATTAACATTTTTTGGATAGCCTGAAATCCCTACTGGTGAATCTCCCCATTGGGTTTTCTTTTGATATGGTGCGCCAGAGGCAGAGAAAATTTTTACATCGTCTGTGAAACTTTTGCGATGCTTCCATGGCGTGGGGAACATATTTCCACCATCGATAACCAGTGTATTATGGGCGATGCTTCGTTGTGACCAGCCATACTTTTTATCATCTTCATATTGCAGCGGATCGTTGTCTGGATAAATCAGTCGTCCTTTGCTGTGAAAGGTAATTGCGTAACTGTCCATGTTTGAGTGGCTGCGGTTAGGGTAGCCACCGGTCATCATAAAACAGGTATTGCCTTTGCCATACCAGTAGCTTTCCGTTTCGTCGTCACGCAGCATGGCAAAACTTGCTTCAGGAAAAACAGTGCTGGGTGCCTTTGGTTTTTTTGTATTTTTGGGATCAAGTTTATTGCCAAAGAGCAATGCGGCATAGCCGTATATGGTACCAATGGGGTGTGATGTCGTCGACCAGTTTCGGCTGGGATTTTGGGAAATGATCCAGGCAAATTCCGGATCCTTCGTGCGGTAATAAGCGAGTTCGAAAAGACTGCCTACATCAAACTTGTAATTCATACCGCCGGATGCATCACCAGGATTATTGACAATGAAAAAGTCAGAATTCAAATTCCAGTCCCCTGTAACTTTGTGATGCTGTGTGCCTGCATGGCCATAGGATGTTAGGCGGAAGCTTCCGTTTTTCGTTCCGTGATCCTCTGCTGGATACATACGGTCGAGTGTTGCACTGAATATGCCTTTTAAGCTATTACCTGTTGGCGACCGCCAATTCCATATATCCCTTTTGTAGTATCGCGTTGCCGCTTCAGCAAGTGTCACCATACGTGTAAGCACATGCCAATAGAGATAGGCGTTTGGTTCATGCCAGACATTGTCCTTGACGGTTGCTTCCATTACCTGATAATAGCCGCCGTAGACCTTTGGGGTATACTTTTCAAAGCTGCCACCGCCGGCATCATTCATACCCCATTCAATCAGTTCCTTATCGCCAGTGGCGAAGCCCATAACCCCAACTTCTGAATGCATATTAAAGTACATATTCCAGGTTTGCCGTTTTGCTTCAGCAAAGGTAATAAGATTTCGAGCACCTTGCTTCATCGCGGTTTCAACTTCCGTCCGTTGCTCAGGTGTCAGTGCATCATAGATCAAATCATAAATTACAGCTTCTTCGAGCCCGGATTCCCAGATGTAGTGTTTTGGCACTTGGCGCCACTGATGAAACATGCTTCTAATACGATTGTAGGCGATTACCGCATATTTCTTCTCACCGGTAATTGCATAGTAAAGTGCGCAGAGAGCAGAGTGCCGCCGGGGTCTGTGCAGCATGCCGCGAATAGCCAGAATCTTTGTCGGGTCTTCTACCTTAGCTTTAAGGTCAGCAAAAAGTGCTTTTGCTTGAGGGTCTGTTTTAATCTTCTTTTTAATTAATTCAATTTC
>JABSQK010000631.1 GCA_013215875.1 Lentisphaeria bacterium | reverse complement strand
GATTGCTTCCTTTTGTGCTTAGCTTCTTAAGCGGGGCAATTTGCTTTCTTCGGACACCCTTGTCTTCGTCTACATTTTCCCTCCTTTTAGGGTAAAGATAGGATTTTCACCTATTAGCTGTTAGCCATGCCAGGCGCACCACCACACTTTACAGCTCTGCTGTAAAGTGTGACATCGACAAACCGCTAGCGGTTTTCGACTGGTAATTGAGTATCAATTAGAAACTTCAAACATTTACTCTTTCAATACTCTCCACATGTATTAATTGTGATGCATATTTTAAACAAGCAGATATATCCTCTGTCTTCAGATCTTCATAATCATTCAAGATTTCTTCTGTCGTCATCTGACTACTAAGTAAATCCAAAATCATTTCAACAGGATAGCGCAAATTGCGAATGCAGGGCTTGCCATGACAGATATCTAGGTTCATAGTAATTCTTGATAAATCACTCATAAAATATTTCCTTGGGAATTAGATACTTAATTCTAGTCAATATCGAGATAGTAATCAAGAAGACAATTCAATAAAATATGAATGTATTCCATGAGGTTTTTTAGGACAATAAAGTGGCATAAATAGCTTTATTTTTATATAATATCACAGCTTCTTTTGATTAATCAGTGCAATGCTTTCGTAACAAGACTATCGTATCCCCTAATATCACCGGGATCTGGTTTCTTTAAAATTTTATCATTTCGGGTCATATATCCCCCAAAGTGTCGCACCGGTGCGACATTTTCAAATTAAATATTCAATATTGTCTAAAATATAGTTAACAAGAAGGCTTGTTAACTTACAAATTGGATAGATAACAAGCTAAATATTGATAAAATTTCGGAAAATACTAAGATATAGGTAATATTATTCAAATTATAGCCCTAACAATATAAATCACAAGCGTTCAGGTGATTTATATTGTTGCAGCCGACCTTCGAGTGAACTCTCCGGCGAAGCAACAACTAATGGGGCTTCACAACGTCCTCAATGAGGCGTGTGAGCGGATTAGAAAATAAGTGAGAGATCATATAGCAAAATGGCTACATTGGTTAGCAATTGGATATTAATTGAGCATCGTTTTGCAACTATTGAGTCAATTTATTTATCTCACTTTCTAATTTTTCCAATGAAGTGATTATCTCAGAGAAGTCAGGTTTTTCACCAAAAATCATCTCTTTCATATATGAGTAATCTTCCTTCAACCTAATTAAGGCATTCGCAGGAGGAATCAATTTTATTTTACCAGGTATAGCAAGTTCATATCTCGCCCAGTTACAAGGATAAAATTTAATTTTAAATTTCACAACATCATTAAGTAAATCTAAATTATTTAACGCTACCTTCCTAATCGGTGAATTAATCATTTTATAAATATCATAATAATGCCTTGAATATCGCCAAGGTATTTTTTTATCAATAGGACGATGAGCTTCTTGATGAAGTATAGTCACTTTTTCCCAAAAAGTTCTTTCAGGGTTTATTGAAAGAACCCTACACTTTGGGTTATCAAAAACAGTTGGGAAATATAATGCGGAATAAGGTAATATTTCATTTGACTGATGTGGCACCCAAGAAGCTAAAGGACCAATCTCTAATCGAACTACAGAACGAATATAATCATCATTAAAAGACTTTGGGTAATGTACATTAATAACAAAAGGGTCATCTTCATCAACCTTTACTTCTAGATTTTTT
>JABSQK010000630.1 GCA_013215875.1 Lentisphaeria bacterium | reverse complement strand
TATAAAAAAATCAGACATTTACCCATTCTTAAAGCATCTATAAATGACAATCCATATACATAAAAAAACGAAAGCAGGATATGCTTTCGTTTACAGTTAAATTTATCAATGGGCTTTAGAAGATCTGCCACCACTTTTTCTCTGTGAGTTGCACATTACTGGCATCCACTCTTCGTGCCATGATTTTAAGCAGGAGAATTGCCAGTTCAGGATTTTTCCGAAGAAATGTTAACAAGTCATCAAGAACATACAATTTGCAATCAGTAGATGCAGTTACCGTTGCTCCGCGACTTTTACCAAGTAGAGCGGACATTTCACCAAAAATCGTACCGTTTTCGCTAACTAAGGCAATTTCTTTTCCATTGATTGAAATAGATACTTCCCCGGTGCTCAATACGAAGGTATTTGTTCCAGGTGAATTTTCTTCTATTAAAATTGTCCCCGCTTCAAATGTTTCTTCCTGAACATCCAATAGTTCTAGCTGTGTAGTAATCATTTATATTTCCTTTTCTTAATCCCCGTATTGTTTCATTACTAATGCGAGCAGATCATTTATCAGGCTCTCAATTGAATCTGAATAAACAACATACCTGCACCCAGGTCTCTCTGCAAGAATACACGATACGAGTACATTGTCCAGCACTGCAACAAAATAACTGCATTGCCAGCCAGACTCTTCTATCTTGTTTAATTCGCTCTGAACTTCAACAGGTAGATTCACCTTAATATTTTTGAAGCGCGTATGTGCGGGTTTATGTTTCATTTGATTCTGCCTAATTCCATACTACTATCTAATCTAGATGCATAGAATCAAGTTAAAATGCTATATTAATCCAGGCAGAATGAGTTATTTTTTAGTATGAAAGAATCCATTGATAAGATATTTGATGACTTTAAGAGTTTAAATCCTTTGCTGCTTGAAGAAATAAAGCCAGCACTGAATAAACTAGCCAAGGACTGTCCGGAAGATCAGCACGATTATATATTTGACCAGGCAAGCCAGCTGATTGAGTATTATCTAAAATCGCCAATCAAATTAAGCGAAAAAAATACCTTATCCAACTATTACAAACAACTCGAAACCACCAGCAAGAAGATGATCAGTGCGGGTAAAGTAAATGTTCTTGACCAGGCTGATCAGTCCAGCAGCTTAATTCCTGCAAATTATTTCGCGGCCCATGACTGGATAAAACTGCAAATTGAAAGCAATCTTTCAGCCAATATCATCACCGCAGTAGACGCCATACGCGAACGGCACAATAGCGTAGACTCTGTATTGGAATCGCTATTTATATTTTTATTGAAATTAAACGAAGACAAGGCCCTGGCCTGGCAATTGGCACTTTGCGATGAAGCCGTAGACCCGGATATTTCACGCGATTTGATGCGCTGCTGGCGTACATTTTACAGCGGCTCAGTTATGCCTGCTGCCAGCGTAGAAATACTTGCCAGGTGGAGTGAAGATGAACTGATCTACAGGCATTGGCCAACGGTTTCCAAAGAAGCAGACCAGCTCATTCGTTTGCAAAGTTTGATGCAGCTTTACCACAGCTCCGCCAAGTTTAGACTTACGGGCAAACTTAGAAGCCTTTACCCATTTACCAACAATGAGGATTTGCTGGACTGGTATATAGAGGCAATTCATCAATTGGGAGAAAGTGTCGATTTCTTCAGCAATGCTGTCCTGGAGTTGCAATCGAACGAGACAGTGGATGAGCGCCGGCAAAATGCCATATTTATGGAGCTTAAATGGATAAGCCAAATCACCCCCTTATTAATGAATATGAGTGATATGTTACTCAATCGCCCGGATGGCGCACTGACATTTGCCATGTCGATTTTTGGATTCTCTCCAAGCTATAAAGAAAAGTGGTTTGATATACTGGTGCACTATTCCAGCATTGCAGTACGCAAATGTTTTTTACGTGATTTGCGTTATAATCGATCGACTATGGAAACAATAAAGGTTCTGTCTTTTGGGGATGAGCATATTCAAAAAAGAATTCATGAAGAGATCGATTTATTGCATGAACAATTCGACTCCATTAAACAGAGAGAAATTGCTGTCAATATCCTCGCGCATGTCTACGCGGATTACCGCAAAGATGGCTTAATTGCCCAGGAAATTGCCCGGCGTTATCGCCGCTTAATGCGCGTCCTTCATGAGGATCTGCTAAATCAGGTATTATCAAAAGAGCATTTAAAGGAATTGGAACCAATGCGCGAAACGCTGCTGGATTTTTCCGTCATCGCATCAGAGTCCCGCAAATACTTAGGCAGTCGCAGGGCTCTGGAAAAAAGCACCGAAGAGCTTATGGCTACCGAGATGGATTATACTCAGCATGTACGTAAAATGCGCTCGCGCTATTTCAGAAAGATAAACCGCAATAAATGAGTTTACGCAGCTATATAAATAAAATTGCCACTGGTCCTGAACTCAGCAAGGATCTTAGCAGAGAAGAAGCACGCGAAGCAATGACACTGATTCTTGATGGCTCTGCTGATCCTGTGGAGACGGGTGTATTCCTAGTTGCTCTTCGTATGAAACGTGAAACCGATGATGAAAACTTTGGTATTTTAGATGCCTTGAAAGCATCGCTTGGCGAGAGTCGAAAAGTGGATCTGGATGAGCTGTTGGTTATCGGCGATCCGTATAATGGTTTTGCTCGTTATCCAGTCGCTTCTGCCTTTCTTCCGGCCGTATTAGCTGCATTGGGCATTCCGTGTTTAATCCATGGAACTAAGAATATGGGGCCCAAATATGGCCTAACACACGCCAAGATTTACACAAAGCTTGGCCTCCAAAACTCAAGCACTATCGATGACAGTGAAGCTGAATTGCTCGCTAAAAGATGGAGCTATTTAGACCAGTCCATAATGTCTCCGGCCTTGCATGCACTCAAACATGTACGCGACCTTATAGTAAAACGTCCCTGCCTCTCCACCCTTGAAAAGTTCATGTCGCCCTACTCTGCTCGTCGCAATCATATGCTTGTGGGCTATGTGCATAAAGATTACGAAGATTTATTAATACGAATTGCCAAAGAATACGGCTACGATAGCAGCCTTATTGTCCATGGCATCGAAGGCGGTGTCATGCCGACTGCTTCAGGAAAATCATCGTGCGTTTATGACACTGGCAGTAGCTGCACACATATCGACTATTCCTTATCCTTACTCGGCATTGATATTCCTGAACGATACAAGCCTGTCTCGCGGAAAGACCAGGATAATGAACAACTCCTGGACGATACAGTGAGACTGGGAATTGAGGCACTTTCCGGAAAAGAAAATTATATCTATTACTCACTGATCTCTGCTGCATCGCTCGTTCATAGTTGCCTGCGTGAAACAGAGTTAATTGATTCTGCAAAGCAGGTCGTTGCACTCTTGAAAAGCCAGAAAATAGAGATCGTATAATTAGCAATCTGATTTGTATTTCCACATCTAATACATACTGTAATTCTGAAGAAATCACGGGGATTTTCTCCTAATAAATCATGATCTGTAGCAATAAAGTAATGATATGTTCATCAAATTAAAACTCACATATAAGCTCAGTTTAGCCATAAGTCTCACGGGATTTTTAATTCTTGCCATTGTTTCGAGCATTCAATACTTCACTGGACAAAAAGAACTCATAAAAAGTTTAAATGCAAAAATGAATGCTGTAGGCGCACGGTCAAATAACCTTATAAATCCCCTATTCAATTATGATGACCGGACCATTATCGAAACTGTAAAAAGCGAATTTACAGATGTGGACATAGAAGCAATTATGGTATGGACATCAGAAAAGTCACGACTTGTATGTGGCTTTCAGCGTAATAATGAGTCACTTTCTAAAATAGACAAAGTGCCCGATGCGCCAGGGTTAATTAAAAAGTCGTTCGCTTTAAATCTGGACTTTTCAGGCAATGTGGAAAACCTCGGCGAAATCCTCATTGTGATCAATCAATCCAATGCAGAAAAACGATTCACCAACTCGCTCATACTTAAAATTCTTGAGACCACAGGGATTATACTTTTTCTAATTATTGTCTTATCGATCATTATCAATCGTTACCTGTTAATTCCTCTGGAGAAATTGCGGGAATCAATGGAAGCACAGGAACAATTGGCTCTAAGTGATAGTGATGCTGAATTTTCCAATCCGATAAGCAAAGACTTTCCCGCATTCAGCGAACTGCATCAATTGGCTCAAAATTATGAAAACATGTTAAGCTCCATAAATAATCAAAAAACTGAACTGATGCAAAAGGAACGACAAATTAGACAAATTATCGATATTCTTCCCACCATGATTTTTGTTAAAAATCGAGATGGAAAAATATTACTTGCCAATAAACTCATCGCCGATGCAGCAGGATTATCAGTGGATGAGATCAGTGGAAAAAATTGCAAGCAATTAAATACACCCGTGAGTGCAATCTTAAATTCTAAGACATATAACAATGCCACCAATGAGGTATATTATAAAGGGGAAACTGAAAAACGCTGGGTGGAAATTTCTAAAGTAGAATGTGCCGAAGATGTTTTTGGAGAAAAGGCAACAGTGTCTATTGCTGTCGATATCACAGACCATAAAACAATGGCTGATGCATTGCGGCGGAATGAAGAGGATATTCGTATAACTTTAAACTCGATAGGCGATGGTGTTATTGCCACGGACGCAGACGGACGAGTGACACGCATGAACCCCATTGCCGAATCACTCACAGGCTGGACGATTGAAGACGCACTCAACAAGGAACTCAGTTCTGTATTCAACATCGTCAATGCATTTACACGCGTTCCGTGCTCAAACCCTGTAGAAACAGTCATTCAATCCGGCGAAATCGTTGGGCTGGCAAATCACACTATATTAATTTCATTGCATGGACATGAACGACAAATTGCCGATTCCGGTGCACCGATTCGTGACAGTACTGGAAAGCTTATAGGAGTCGTACTGGTATTTCGCGATGTCACGGATGAATATGCATTAAGGGAGCAATTACATCAAAGCCAAAAGATGGATGCTATCGGACAGCTTGCAGGTGGCGTTGCCCATGACTTCAATAATATGCTGGCAGGTATACTGGGTGCATCCGAAGTACTTAGCATGAACATGGATATTCCCGAAAGCGAAGTGCAGTTTATGGATATTATTAAATCATCTGCAGGACGAGCCAGTGAATTAACCTCAAAACTGCTGTCTTTTGCCAGAATAAGTAAATATATTTCTACAAATGTCGACATGCATACAGTCATCAATGAAACGTTGATTTTACTGGAGACTCAGATCGATAAGCGCATCAATTTAACTCTTAATTTAAAAGCAGAGCAATCGGTTATTCTGGGAGAGTTTTCTGAATTACAAAATGCCGTACTTAACCTTGGCATCAATGCAACACATGCCATGCCCGATGGTGGCGAACTCAGTATAAGCAGCTCTGTGATTCATGTGGATGAGTCCTATTGCAATACCAGTATATTTGATTTGAAAC
>JABSQK010000063.1 GCA_013215875.1 Lentisphaeria bacterium | reverse complement strand
GGCAGTAGTAAAAAGTATGGCCGCTGCGTTAAAATACGCCTGGGAAAGTTTTGGAATTCTGCATCGGGATATTAAGCCGGGAAATATCATGATTGAGAAAGACGGCAATGCCATGTTAATGGATCTCGGTGTATCGAAAAGTGTCAATGAAGATGCAAAGGTAACCATGACCGGTGTGATTGTCGGCTCCCCAGCTTATCTCAGTCCAGAGCAGGCAGCGTTGCATCCAGAAATCGATTTTCATGCAGATATGTATTCGCTGGGCATCACTCTGTACCAGCTAATCACAGGCGAATTGCCCTACGATTCAAACAGTCCCTTATCGGTTATCAGCAGTCACCTGCATGATCCCTTTCCTGATTGCAAAGAACACAATTCAAAGATTAGTCGTTCATGTAAACAAATACTCGAACGCATGGTTGAAAAAGACCCGCAAAATCGCTATGCCAGCTGGGATAATCTTGTCGATGATGTAGATGCAGCCCTGAATAAAAAGCCCCTGCCCTGGGGATCACATAAGAAAAAACGTACGCAGTCGAAGATCCTGCAAAAGCTTCTGCCTTCCTTAATTATTCTCAGTGGGATTAGCTATGCCCTGTCATTTGCCAGCCTGCGTTATTTCAATAAAATGGAGTTTACCAATGCCTGCAGTTTATATCTGGCCTTAAGTGAAAGCCTGGATTTCAATTCAGCGATGAGTGCTGAAGAGCAAACACTCAAGCAAGATATAATGAACGGAGAATGGCGCAAGATCCTTATTTTTGAAAATGAGCATCCGCGTGATATAAATCGAGCCATATGTATGTACAAGAATCTTCAGAAACGATACCCGGGCACCATATACGACTCTCAATCCAAAAAACATATCAACACTCTTAAGGCAAAACGAATGCTGGAAATACAAAAAGTAAAAGATTCCATGACAATGACAATTGCTGAATTAACCACTGCCGGCAAATTCGATGAAGCAGAAAAAAGCATCTCGAATTATTCCGGTAATTTCCCAAAAGAAACACAAACATATCGCCGCCAACTCATCCGCCTTATCGCCGAAAAGCGAAAGAAATATCGGAAACAATCACCCGCATCGGTTACATTATCTCCTATTATAATTACTCCTGATGCAACACCTGAGAAAGAAAACCATGTATCTACATTTTCTGGTTATGATCCCTCTCGTGCGAAAACACCGAAACACTTGATTAATCTTTTGAAACAATTCAAAATGTGGCTCGACATGCAAAATCGTCGTTCGAAGGCAGGCATTGTGAAAAAACTTGGAGCTAAACAACAGGGTGACTATGTCGTTTGTTACATTACGATGGGCGCTGTATGGAGCAGAATTGAAAAAGATAAACAAGAGCAAATTTGCGATATGTATTGGCATATGTGGTCTCGCAAAGCGCTTTCTGAGCTCAAAGTCCCATCATTAGAACATGCACATATTGTTCTTGTCGATAAATCGAATACGATTATTGGGGGCTCTACAAAGGATAAATCCGACGCTATTTGGGTGAAGTAAACCAGGCAAAATATAAATCATCAGTCCTTCAGCACACTATTCAAAATTACAAAATAACAGGGACAGGCTATATTTTATCCTATAAATGTGAGGCTGAAAATGTAAATAAATGGACAAAGCAGCAATTTATAGCAACATTTAAGGGGAAAAAATTTCTGCTTTTGGGACTAAAGTATTCTGCCCATGTGCCGATAGAACCGGCTTCGGATTTTTTTTACTTTTTATTGAGCCTGAAAACTCACATCTGGATTTCAAAACAGATATCCGGCCCTTTTTGGCACTCGCCATGCTTTATTTACCCAGAGGGTATATAAAGCATCACAAAGAGGTAAAAATGGACTCAAAGTTGACTACAAGAATAAATCTGCCACACGATCAAATGACCAAGATAAGCAGCAACTACTTCATTCTGAACACGATCGTGAATGAAATGAAATCGTTTCGAGATGATGCAAAAGAAAATCGGCTGGTGAACATAGCCAGCCTGCACGAATTTGATGCCATCATAAATGACGTATCTGGCTCAATTAAAAAATTTACGTGGATAGAACGGTCTGTTATTAAAACACCAATAGCAGTTGAAGGCGATGTGCTTTCCCTCGTGATGAACACAGCAAATACAAACTGAGCACCGGGCTAAAGAGTTAAAACTGGGCAATTTTTTAACTTTAAAATCATTCCATTCGATTTAACAAACATCCGTACTTAAAACAGAAAAATTCCGAACGACAAGTCGTCCGGAATTTCTAGTTTTCAGGCGTAATCTTTTCTTCAGCCAGCTTTTACCTTTATCTTCTTTGGCTTGGCGGACTCTGCGATATAGAGTGCCAGACTTAAAACACCATTTTTAATTTCGGCTGTTATCTTATCTGTATCAATATCGCGTCTAAGGCGAAAGGAGCGTTCATAAACCACCTTGTTTCGTGAGTCTTTGAATGCTTCTGGAACATCGGCACTTACGTGCGCCTCGATACTCATGACGCCATCTTCCAATTTAATGTTTACATCCTTTTCGGATACACCGGGTATTTCAAGCTCGAGTAGAACTGCATCGTCAGTTTCATAAACATTGGCATTGGGCCGACGTTTGTATACTGCCTGGCTTGTTTCTACTGAACAAGAATCCGTTTTGCATTTTGTTAACTGGTCCATAATTGTCTCCTTTAGCCTACGGCTATTTCGATTTTTTTGGTTTCGGGTTGGTACTTCTCTAGCTCAATGTATAAAACACCGTTTTTCAAATCCGCAGCTAAATCATCTGCATTTACCTTTGGTGTAATTTTTACCGAGCGTCTGTATTTACCAGACTGGCACTCTCGCATAAGAGCACTTTCATGTTCTGGCGATTTCTTTTCGGCCTCAATTGTTAGAACATTGTCTTCCAGAGTGATTGCCAGATCATCTGCTTCAACGCCTGGCAGCTCAACTGTGAGAAATACGCTGTTTTCATTTGCCCAGATCTCAATCTCTGATTTAGTTGCTGTGGGACTGGAAACACGGTCGACACCAAAAAACCGCTTTTCGAAGTCCTTAAATGGGTCGTAGTTAAATAGTCTCATATTTTATCTCCTTTTGTTAATTGTTTATCTCTATGTAGCGCATATGATGCCAAGCTCACTATTTTAAGTCATAAGTCATTTAATACAAACATCTTAATTGATTATATACGAGGTAGCTATCAAGGTATTATTAGTGACATAGTGGCACTAAAGTAGCGACATTAAGCTAAATGATAAGAGTGGGTCATTATTGCTCAACTTTTGAGCATATACCGGTCTGCGGGATAGTGCGTAACCCGCTTTTTTAACTGGAATACGAGTTTATAGGCCTACACGTTGTCTCAACGTTTGGCTGAGCCGTAGCTGCTTCCAGAGTATTGTCATCTTTCTTCGAGATCTTGCCTGGCACCGTATATTTTAATCAACGAGATCTTGCCTGATACGATTCTTAGCTTGGCCTTGCATTCAAAGTTATCCTCATAAAATTTGAAGAGAAATATTAACTTTGAAAAGAAGGAGAAAAGCTGTGTTTGAACTGACACTTCAAACACAGCACATAAGTTATG
>JABSQK010000629.1 GCA_013215875.1 Lentisphaeria bacterium | reverse complement strand
TTTCAACAAGCCATTGCTTCAAACGACAATTTGTAGGAATTTCTTCAGTTGATGTATAGGGGCCCGTAAGATCGGTGGGCAAAAATAATACCTGATCATCCTCAAAGACCTCAAGTTCTTTAGGTAACAGTTCGAGGAGTTTTTCTGAGTCCATTGTAAAGGGATGGATTTTCTCTTGCTGATCATCTGTCTGATTGATAACCCGCTGCTCCTTAACCTCAATCTCAACCCAAAATGCCATAACAGCACTATCAACAATCCAATTCGCGTGAAGAATCACTTACTTACCTTTTGTTTAAAATAAAATCGCAATAGTTAAGATCGGTTGAAGCTTCGGATTTGCAATAAGCACTGGGTCAATTACTCAATTAATTTGCATGATTGGACACTGTCATTACTTTAGAATATTTATGAAACAGATAAATCGATATTTTAAGACTGATAATAAGGCGCTTTACTTAAGCATCTTCGGAGAGCAAACTGCCCGACGGCAGATCATTATGCTTTCGGGTTTTGCCGAGGAGCGTAAATCCATCTACCGTCTGGAAGTGGAGCTGGCCAGAAGCTTGTGTGATGCCTGCTGTATATGGCGCTTTGATTATAGCGGCTGTGGTGAAAGTGCCGGCGATTTCCAGGATATGAGTTTGGCGACCTGGCAGGATGACTTAAAAGTTCTCATAAAATTTATACGGAAAAGTGGTTCGATTGACGAACTCTGCCTTATCGGCTTTCGTCTGGGTGCAAATATCGCGGTGCTTGCAGATTCGGTAGATAAGCTGGTTTTAATTGAACCATTGCAGAGTGGCGATGAGATGATAAACGAACTGCTTAGAAAAAAGCATATAAAGGCTATGATGAGTGGAAATGATACCGACTTTACAGCAGAAATCGAGGCTTCATGGAAAGCGGACGAACTGGTTGATTTTGATGGATTTGCAGTCAGCCGTACGATGAAGGAATCACTTGAGTCTATCGATTTTGCTCAAGCGCTATCAAATCAGCAAAGCCCCTACTGCTTAGTACATTTAAGCGGTGCTAAAAAACTTAAGGGATTTTGGGCAGAACAGGAAACTGTGGAGCGTAGCGGTTGTCTATTTAAACATATTAGACAAAAGCCATTTTGGGGTTTAAGTGAGTATCAGGAAAATACTGAATTAAAGTCGACTATAGCAAATTATCTTGGAGTTAAAAATGAAATTACGAATTAGCGCCCTTCTACTATTTATACTATGTAGTACAGCTCAGGAAACCGAACCCAGTAAGGAATCAGAATCTGCTAATCTAAAAAGTTATCCGGCAGGAAAACTCTACGAAGCTAAGCTCTTGCAGGCAAAGCTTGGCTATGCAATGGAAGATTCCTTTACTGAAGCATTGGATGTGAGCGATGCTTTAGGCTTTTATTTTAAAGGTCTGGCAAACGGTACGGATCCTGTAAAAGCCATCGCATTATTCAAACAGGGGCTTTCAGCAATGGCGAAAGACAGTAAACAATTACGCAAACGAACTTTACCAAAAATTAACAAGAAACAAAAATTGAAAATTCTCCAGAAGTTCAATTTTTCCAAACATAACGAAACGCTTTATGGTAAAATAGATGGCATTATCCTGGAGATTTATGAATATAAGGTGGGTAAATTAAAGCAGTATGGGATCGTTATTCGTCCTGATAATAAAGCTGGCCAATATCCTGTTATTGTGTATTGCCATGGGGCAGCATCTGGAGTTCCGATTTATACAATCCCTTCGATGGCGAAAATTGCCAAAGATGGTTATTTGATTGTTGCACCATCATTTCGAGGCGAAGATTTATTCATGGATGAAATTATTGGGGTGCCGAATCCAAAATCCGAAGGGAGTATTGAAAACCTTTTGGGAGAGCCTCTCGATGTTCTCGCCAGCGGTTATGGCGCCTTAAACCTGCCCAATGCCCAGGGGAAAAAGTTTGCGGTTATTGGCCATAGTTTTGGATCTGGAGCAGGCTTGCTGGCACTCACCATGAGCAAAGATATAATCTGTATGATAAGTTATGACGCATGGATGACCAATCCATTTCGCTTTTACTGGGAACGTCTCGCGGGTGCCTATGAAGGCAATGACAAAATAGGCCTTTGGGGAAGCTGGGAGGCATTTTGCGAACAAAGCAGTAAGGAACAATTGGAAGGATTGATGGATCGAAGTGTTGTGCACCACGCTGAGCGTATTACAGCGCCGATACTCATGTATACCGGTGGGGATAAATACTATTGTGACTCTGCATACCGTATCTCACATAAACTGTTTGCCGCAAAACTTAAAGCTGCCAATAAAGTCTTCGAGTATTTTGTCATGCCGGATGCAGGGCATAATTTCGTATTGTATCCAAGTAGAAACCCGGCCCAAAAGGCATATTCCATGCAGAAGGATTGGCTCAAAAAGTACCACCCATCCAGAAAAGCCCGTTAATATGCTCAGTGAAACCCTTTCGCTTACTGCCGGCATCACCGAGCAATCTATACAGTTCACTGTAGATGGTCAATGCTTGTACGGTAATATGATTCGCACAGAATCTGCGAAAAAAACCGGTATCGTATTCCTCCATGGCTGGGGTGGTGTGCGCAGTGGACCGCATAATATCATCAGTTATTACGCCCGTGAATTAGCAAAAGAAGGCTATGCATCTATACGCTTCGATTTCCGCGGACGTGGCGAAAGCGATGGCGACCCAAGCCTGGGTGTGCAGGATACGATGCTTAATATGGGTGACGATGCTGTTGCTGCAGCAAAATTATTGATGGAAGAGTGTGCTGTAGACAAGCTGGTTTTCTTCGGTATTTGTTCAGGCGGCAATGTTGGAATTGGCATATTGGATCAACTCGATTCTGTGAAAGGACTTTTTTTGTTATCAGTCTATCCATTTGGCGATGCAGATGATTTTAGCCGGGAAGCGCGTAGAAGTATGAATTTCTTTAAAGAGTACTGCCGAAAATTATTTCTTGCATCTACCTGGAAACGATTTTTCAAAGGGGAGATTGATTTTGGTTCCATTTCTAAGATACTGCTCAAACCATTTGCAAAAAAGCCTGAATCAGACGAAAAACCAAGCAGCAATAAAAACCCAAAAGAGACTGGTAAAGGACCACTAGAGAATCTATTGTTAAATAAACCCGAGTTGCTTATGATTTATGGTGATGCAGATCCGGAATTTCAAAGTTCGATCGATTATTACAGGGCATTTACTGATAAAACGAATTACCCGGTACACTATGAAATTATCGAAGCAGCGAATCACAATTTTTATGCCATAGAATGGAAAGACGCCATTTTGGCAAAGTTAAAGAAACATTTGGAGACGATATCGTGAAATATGTAGCCATCGCATTCGTGTTATACCTAAGTGGCTGTGCGTTGATTTATTCCGAAAAACGAGTTGTCAGGGATGTCGTCCATCGTTTTCAAGTATCAGCAGGAAACGAAGATGCTGAAGTAATGGCCACGTACTTCACAAGCGATGCCGAATTTTATGGATTCCAAAAAGCACCCCTGAGTAATCCACCGATTCATATTCAAACACTGGTCAACAATATCTCTGCGGTAATAAATCTTTACATACATGTAGACCAAATGGAAAAGTTAGATGCTAACAGCTATAAACTATTTACCGAATTTGTCATATCTGCAGGTACCGCTGTGGCATCATACACATATAAATTCCACGCCACGATTTCGCTCGTAAAAACTGCCGCAGGCTGGAAAATAAGCGTCTTTAAGATGACCTCACGAATAAAAATGAGAAAATCATAATCCTGTCTGAAAGCTGCCAAATTACGACCTGAATCCTGCAAAATATTAATTCTTTTTTCATCCTGCTTTTATTCATCTCATGGAGTACTAGAATAGCCACATATGGAATTTTATGAGGTCTAAATGATAAAACAAATTGAGCAGTGCAGGATCGTACCTGTTGCTGCTGTCGATACATTAGAAAACGGCTTAAAACTCTGTGAGAGCTTAAGTGAGGCAGGCTTGCCTGTTATAGAAATCACCTTTCGAACAGCGATTGCAGCGGAGTTGATCGCTGCCGCCAGTCGTGAATTTCCTGAAATGGCCATCGGTGCCGGTACCGTGTTAAATAGCGATGATCTGCAAAAAGCTGTTGATGGAGGTGCTCAGTTTGCAGTCGCTCCAGGCACAAATCCCACAGTCCTCGAAAAAGCACTTTCATATGAAGGTTTCGAATTTTATCCCGGTGTTTGCAGCCCATCAGACATTGAGTTGGCTTACTCACTTGGCGCCAAAACATTGAAGTTCTTTCCTGCTGAAGCAGCTGGTGGTGTGAAGATGCTAAAATCCCTTTGCGGTCCCTATGGGCATCTCGGTATTAAGTTTTGCCCAACGGGTGGAATAAATGCTACAAACATGACAGATTACCTCGCGATAAAAGATGTTATAGCCATTGGCGGCAGTTGGATGGTAAGCAAGGATTTATTCGGCGATTGGGACAAGCTAAAGAGTATTACTCGAGATGCAGTTGCAATTGCACAAATGAAGGAGGCGTCCTAATGCCGCTTTTTGTTAGCATGTGTCCCGGTTGCAGCTGCGAATTTGAAACGTCGGATCTGCATATTGGCCGCCAGCATATCTGCAAAGAATGCGGCGACCAATGCATCATTCCCAGCCAGCGCATCGACCCAGGCACTGTATTTGGCGATTTTACTATTCAATATCCGCTCGGTGTAGGCGCCTCTGGCGAAGTCCATTTAGCGAAAGGTGAAGACGGCCTAAAAGTCGCAGTCAAAGTTTTATTTCTAGAGGATATAGAGGATGAGGTGGATGTTGCCCGTTTTATGCGCGAAGCGATGTTTAGCCATGCACTCGACCACCCGGGCGTTATCAAACTCTATGATGGTGGTGAAGAACACGGCCTGCATTATATTGCCATGGAATATGTCGAAGGCGAAACGCTCGACCATCATCTCGATAAGTTTGATGAACTCAGCGAAAAAGATGCCTTGAAAATTATTCGTGATGTGGCCGATGTTATGTGCTATGTCTGGAATGAACGGCGCCTCGTGCACCGCGATTTAAAGCCAGCCAATATCATGGTTAGTTATGAGGGTATTACGAAAGTGATGGATCTGGGAATTGCCAAGTCATTTATGTATGACCTGACGCAACTTACCGATCCGGAAACGATTATCGGGTCCCCGCCCTACATGAGTCCTGAACAATGCGCGCCCGGAAAACCTCTGGATTTTCGAGCCGACATCTATTCCCTTGGCTGCACACTCTACCAGTTAGTCACTGGTGAATACCCTTTCTTTGCGGATACGCCCATGGGAACTGTACGGCAGCAGATTTTTGAAAAGCACAAAGATCCCCGTGAGTTTGTACCTGGACTTTCAGAAGGATTAAAATTACTCATCGACCGTATGCTGGGTAAATCAGTAAAAGACCGGCACGCGAGCTGGGAAGAATTAATCGAAGAAATCGATAAACTCACCTGATTTTCAAACCCGTACCAGGCTAATATTTCCAAGTTTCCCCTGCTTTTTTAGATTTTATCCCTATAGTTATTTCGATATACAACGGTTGTGTAAACATGGATAAAGAAAATTTCGATCCGGATCTTGCAAAGACGCGCGAATTTAACAGCGCGGAATTGAGACGGGCCTCTATACAACAACACGAACTTGGCTCTATCGGGCCCTACGAATTGGTGGGCATCCTTGGCAAAGGAGGCACATCAATTGTCTATCATGCAAAAGACCCCGATGGTAAAGATACAGCCCTGAAAGTTTTTATCGAAATAAACAAAGATTCAAGAAAAATCCAACGTATTGAACGCGAAATCGAAGTTGTCAGTATGCTTCGTGGGCATAAAAATATCATCTCTGTTTATAATACCGGCCAGGTTGAAGAGTATTATTATATCGCTATGGAAATGATCCCCGGTGGCCGTACACTTTCGGACTATTTACGCGAAGAAGACGTCTCCAGGAGAGTTGCCATGCGCATTGCCATCGAAGTCTGTAAGGCACTGCGCTATGCCCATAATCACGATGTAATTCATCGCGACATAAAAACGCGAAATATCCTCATAAATGAAGACGGCCACGCGCTTCTCTCTGACTTTGGGCTGGTAAGAATTGAACATTCCGAATTGACCCTTGATGGAGAAATAATGGGCACACCTATATACCTCGCTCCTGAGCAGATAAGTGATGGCAGCCAGTTTGCCACCAAATTATCCGATATATACAGTATGGGATTCGTCCTCTATCAAATATTTACCGGAGAAAAGCCCTACCCGCTTACCGATGGTATGGGCATTGCAGAAGTTATCGATTTGATTCGTGAGCATGAACCAGTCAAACCATCCGCAATTGGCAAACCTCTCGGTGTCAAACTTGAAGCCATCATTCTGAAAGCACTGGAAAAAGATCCTGAAGACCGCTATCAATCGATGGATGCCTTGCTGCACGATTTAGAGGCGGAAAGCCATGGGGGAAAAGTAAATGCCCAATTGCCGACTGCTGCCAGCTTTTTTGAACGCTGGGTGCGTCATCATTATAAAATGAGTATGCTCATGGCAACCATCTTCATCATCGTCACTGTTTGCATTGTCATCAATCGAAAAGACCGCGAGGGTGATTCTGCCAGGGCCATGGAATATGCCCTCGAGCAGGCGTCTGAACAAAGCTATGATCAAGTTGAAAAGACCAAGAAAAAAATTATCGCCATCAATGAATTAATGAAAGATGCCCGCTCCCAATTCGAGAAAGGGGCCTATGTCGATGCAAAAGATATCTATCGGAAATCCATCATCATGGCAAGGGAAATTAAAAACGATGAATTAATCTCTCTCAACCAGCGCTATCTTTGCCGAATTCAGATTTTCCAAAAATTCTATAAGATCGCCGAGCATGATTTAAAGGAACTTGCTCTCGACTATCCAGGTACGGATTTTGCTTTCATCACAGAAATCGATTTGGCCGCGGCACTCTGGCTCAAGGGAGATAAAGCATCTGCTAAAGAGTGTCTTGAGAAAACTGTTCTCAGCGACTTAAGTTCATCAAAATATGATGTACCTATTTTATATATAAAAAAATTATCTGCCTATATGCTGAATCCAACCATCTC